>NZ_RCNZ01000065.1:0-54401 GCF_004307525.1 Pseudomonas sp. Sample_21
GACGATGCCATTGGCTTCGTCCACCGTTTCCGCCCAGTGCACTGTCACACCGTTGCGGGTCAGGTTCTGTTCCAGTTGCTCGAGCAGGTCGGGCAACTTGGACAGCGCGCGGGCCTTGATCGAATTGCCCAGTGCGCGCAAGTGTTCTCTTTCGTGGGCATCGCTGAAAGCCGCCGCCCGCTTGGTCATCAGTGAATCCATGGCAGTGCGGAAGTTGTTCCGCAGCTGCTGATCACCCAAGGCATTGTGTGCCCGGGTGCGGAAATCTTCTTCTACGGCGACCGTAGGAATAATCGTCGAGGTGCTCATTGCGCACCTCCGGTTCGCTGCCAGAGGAAGCTCGCCAGATGTTGCCCGCGCAACGCTTGCTGCTGTTTCTCCAGCGCGCCGTTGATGTTCATCAAACAGCCACAGTCGGCACTCAGTACCTTGTGCGCGCCGGACTCCTTCAGCGCGCGGGTCTTGTCAGCCACCATCGCGCCGGAAATGTCTGGCATACGGACGCTGAATGTCCCACCGAAGCCACAGCATTCGCTTTCGTGGTCGTGATTAACCCGCTCCACGTTGCTCAACTGCGCCAACAACTCGCGGCCGTGCAGGTGCGTGTTCATTTCGCGGCGTGCCGAACACGAGGTGTGCAGCGCGACTTTCACCGGTTCGCCGCTGTCCTTGAGCTGCACCTTGCAGACGAACAGCAGAAACTCGGCCAATTCATAGGTGCGCGCTGCGAGCGCCTGCACCTGTTTCAACGTCTCCGGCTCGTCCTTGAACAAGTCGGCGTAATGCTCGCGCAGCATGCCGGCGCAGGAACCCGACGGCACCACCACCGGATAATCGCCGGCAAACAACGCCAGTTGCGAGCGCGCTACCGTCCGCGCCTGCTCGGTGTAGCCTGAGGTGTAGGCCGGTTGGCCGCAGCAGCTCTGCCCTTGCGGATACTCGACCCGAATCCCTTCGCGCTCCAGCAGATGGATCGCGTCCATCCCGGCTTCGGGGTAGAACAGGTCGACCACACACGTGCCGAACAGGTAGACCCGCGACGGTTTCTCGCTGGGGTATTGCCGAGGTTCGGGCAGTGGCGGTGCCACGCGGGTCGCGTTCGGCACAGCGTTGTAAAAAAGCTCGCTCATCAGGCGTGTCTCCGGGTGGGCCCGGTTATCCGTCTGCTGCGGCTGCCGAATATAAAGCGCATTGCTTTCAGCAGCCTTACAGACCCGGTGGTGAATTGCTGACGCCGGATCACGGGCCGGCGTCGGTTATTTCCGTCTTTCTTGTAGGCGTCTTGTAGGTTTAGTGCACCAGCATGCCGGTGAACCAGTAGGCCTGAGCCAGGGTGATCAAACCGACAATCGTTGCAAAGAATAGGCTGTGCTTGAGGGTGAAGCGGAACAGATCCGATTCCTTGCCGACCAGACCGGTCGCGGCGCAGGCCACGGCGATCGATTGCGGCGAGATCATCTTGCCGGTCACGCCGCCACTGGTATTGGCCGCCACCAGCAAGGTGTCGTTGACGCCGATCTGGTGGGCGGTGGTCGCTTGCAACGAACTGAACAGCGCGTTCGACGAAGTATCCGAACCGGTGAGGAACACGCCCAGCCAACCGAGGAACGGCGAGAAGAACGGGAACGCGGCGCCAGTACCCGCCAGCACCAGGGCCATGGTCGACGACATGCCGGAATAGTTGGTGACAAAGGCGAACGCCAGCACCATGCCGATCGACAGGATTGGCCAGCGCAGTTCGTAGAAGGTCTCTTTCAAAGTGGTCAGACCAGTTTTGAAATTGATCTTCAGCACCAGCATCGAAATCAGCGCGGAGAAGAAAATCGCCGTGCCGGTGGCGGAAATCGGATCGAGCTTGAACACCGCTGGAATGGCAGTCGGATTGGCCACGATCGGCGCAGTCTTGATCACCAGTTGATCAAGGTGCGGAATCGCGAAGTTGAACACCCAGCTGTACATCGAGCCGCCGGCAGCGAACATGGCTTTGAAAGGCTTCAGCGTCCAGATCGTCACCAGCACAGTGAGGATCAGGAACGGCGACCACGCCTTGAAAATTTCCCCGAGGCTGTAGGGCGAAGCCACTGTGGTGCGCTTCTGGCCGAAACCGCCGACGCTGGCGCTGACCACCGAAGCCGACACGGCGCCGACGATGTGCTGGCCGGCGGCACGGCGCGGTTGCCAGACCTTGAGGAACAGGGTCAGGGAAATCAGGCTGGCCAGCGCCGAAGTGATGTCCGGCAGTTCCGGGCCGATGAAGTTGGAAGTGAAGTATTGGGTGATGGCGAAACTCAAGCCTGCCACCAGCGCGGCGGGCCAGGTTTCGCGCACGCCGCGCAGGCCGTCCATCATGAACACCAGCCAGAACGGCACGAACAGCGACAGCAGTGGCAGCTGGCGACCGGTCATGGCGCCGATCTTGAAGGCGTCGATGCCAGTGACCTGGCCCGCCACGATGATCGGAATCCCCAGCGCGCCGAACGCTACCGGCGCAGTGTTGGCAATCAGGCACAAGCCGGCGGCGTACAGCGGGTTGAAGCCCAGTCCTACAAGGAGTGCGGCAGTAATCGCGACCGGCGCGCCGAAACCGGCGGCACCTTCCAGAAAGGCGCCGAAGCAGAAACCGATCAGCAACACCTGCAAGCGCTGGTCATCGGTGATCGACAGGACCGAGCTGCGGATGACCTCGAACTGACCGCTTTTTACCGTCAGCTTGTAGAGGAACACCGCCGCGACAATGATCCAGGCAATCGGCCACAGACCATAAGCGAAACCATAACCAGCGGCGGCGAACGCCATGTCCACTGGCATCTGGAAGGCGAATATCGCTACGGCAATCGAAAGTGCGAGGGTGATGCTGCCGGCCACATGGCCTTTGAGGCGGAACACCGCCAAAGCGAGAAAGAAGAACACGATGGGAATGACGGCCGCGAGAGCGGAGACGCCAAGACTGCCGAGCGGGCTGTAGAGCTGTTGCCAGGTTTGCATAGTGGGGTGGCCCCTAATTGTTGTTGGTCAGGCACTGTAAGCAATCTTGGATAATTGGTAAGACCAATTTACAAGCGCTGTCGGCTAGGGTAAAAGCCTTGGTGGCGGTGTGTCAATTTGCCGCTCTCTGAAACTTTCGTCGAAGATGCGGTGCAGAGCGCAACTGATCCGCATTGGCGAAGTGCCGTCTGGCAGGTGTCGGCGGCGCGCGGATAGGCCAGAATAGACACCCCGGCGAGCGGTCGGGATCGTGGAGAAATGAGTTATGGGCTTTGATCAGATACGTCAGCGCCGTTTGTCTGACGATATTGTCGAGCGCCTCGAAGGGATGATCCTTGAGGGCACGCTGAAGTCGGGCGAGCGGCTGCCGGCCGAGCGCACGCTGGCCGAACAATTTGGCGTATCGCGCCCGTCATTGCGCGAGGCGATTCAGAAACTGGCGGCCAAAGGCTTGCTGGTCAGTCGCCAGGGCGGCGGCAATTATGTGGTGGAGGGTCTCGGATCGACGTTCAGCGATCCGCTGCTGCAATTGCTTGAAAGCAATCCCGAAGCGCAACGTGATTTGCTTGAGTTTAGGCACACTCTGGAGGCATCGTGCGCCTACTACGCCGCATTGCGCGCCACCGATGTTGATCGCGAGCGCCTGACCGCTGCGTTCGAAGAGCTGCAGGATTGCTACTCGCGTCACGAAGAAGTCAGCCGGGCGGAAGAGGGCGCGGCGGATGCGAAGTTTCACCTGGCGATTGCCGAAGCCAGCCATAACGCGGTGTTGCTGCATACGATTCGCGGCTTGTTCGATCTGCTCAAGCGCAACGTTGTGACCAACATCGGCGGCATGTACAAACAGCGCACGGAAACCCGCGACATGCTGATCTCGCAGCATCGGGAATTGTATCTGGCGATTATCGAAGGGCGTGCCGAGCAGGCGCGGGAAGTGTCCAGCCGACATATTCTGTATGTGCAGGAAGTGCTGGAAGAGGTACGTCAGGAGGTGCAGCGCATGGCTCGGGCGGAGCGGCGCAAGGGGATGTAGTCAGTTAGTTCTGCAAACGATCGTTCCCACGCTCTGCGTGGGAATACAGCAATGGACGCTCTGCGTCCGCGTTGTGACGCGGAGCGTCACGGGATGCATTCCCACGCAGAGCGTGGGAACGATCAGGGTGGAAAACTAATCTTCCTTGCCCTTGTTGCGCACCGCACGCTGCAATTCACGACCGGCATCGCGCTCGCGCTCGGTATCACGCTTGTCGTATTCCTTCTTGCCCTTGCCCAGAGCGATCTCGCACTTGACCATGTGCTTGCTCCAGTACCAGGACAGGCAGACGCAGGCGTAACCCTTTTGCTGCACGGCGGCGGCAAGCTTGTCCAGTTCGCGGCGGTTGAGCAGCAGTTTGCGTGTGCGCACCGGGTCGGCGATGACGTGGGTGCTTGCGGTCATCAACGGCGTGATGTGGCTGCCGAGCAACCATGCTTCGCCGTCCTTGAGCAGCACATAGCTGTCGACCAGCTGCAACTTGCTCGCCCGCAGACTTTTTACTTCCCAGCCGGCCAGGACCAGACCAGCCTCGAACTTGTGCTCGATGAAGTAATCGTGTCGCGCCTTTTTGTTCTGCGCGATGGTCCCTGTTGGGTGTTTCTTCTGTTTAGCCATAGGGGCGGCATTATATGGAGTTGTTCGGCTGTCGGCTACGGTGTTGCTGCGTGCTTGAGCAGGTTGAGTGAATCCCGGACAATGCGGCCTCTTTTTCTAACGCTTGGGCGTGATAAACGATGTCGACAGACAAGGTTTCTGTCCACGGCAGTTGGGCTAGCCGCTGGGTATTCATACTCGCCGCGACCGGTTCGGCCGTGGGACTGGGTAGTATCTGGAAGTTCCCCTACATGGTCGGGGTCTACGGCGGCGGTGCCTTTGTGCTGATGTTCCTGGCGTGCATCGCGCTTATCGGTGTCCCGGTCATGCTCGCGGAAACCCTGATCGGCCGGCGCGCCCGGCAAAGTCCGGCGAATGCCCTGAAGGTGTTGGCACTGGAAGCCGGGCACTCGGCGAAATGGTCGTGGGGCGCGTTTGCCGGGATGATCACGGCCCTGCTGATTCTTTCTTTCTACAGTGTGGTCGGCGGCTGGTCGCTGGATTACATCGTCGACATGGGCCGTGGCGATTTCCAGGGCGCGACGGCCGATCAGGTCGGCGCCTATTTCGGCAATGTCATCTCCAATCCATGGCGCCTGACACTTTGGCACACGATTTTCATGCTGCTGTCGGCCTTCGTGATCGCCAAAGGCGTGGTCGCCGGGCTTGAACGCAGCCTGCGAATCATGATGCCGCTGCTGTTCGTGATGATTCTGGTGCTGCTGGGCTACAGCATGACCACCGGGCATTTCATGGAAGGCGTGCATTTCATGTTCGACTTCCACCCGGAAAAAGTCCTCGACGGCCTGCTGCCGGCGATGGGGCACGCGTTCTTCTCGCTGAGCGTCGGCGTCGGCTCCATCATGATCTACGGCGCCTACATGCCGAAGAACACCTCGCTGTCGGGCACGGTGGTCGGTGTTGCGCTGTTGGATACTTTCGTATCGCTGGTGGCCGGTCTGGCATTGTTTCCAATTGTATTTGCTGCTGGTCTGAATCCAAGCGAAGGCCCGGGGCTGATGTTCGTCAGCCTGCCGTTTGCTTTTGGTAACGTTTTTTTCGGCCAGTTGATGGGCGTGGTGTTCTTTGTGCTGGTCGCGGTGGCTGCCTGGAGTTCGGCTATTTCGCTACTCGAACCGATGGTGGCTTACCTGGTTGAACGCACTAAAATCAGCCGCATCTGGGTGACGTTCTGGCTTGCGTTCACCTGCTGGTTCGTTGGTCTGGGCACGGTGTTTTCTTTCAATATCTGGAAGGAAGCCAAGTTTTTCGTGAACGAAGGCGGGGCGTTCAGCCTCTATCAATGGGGTGCGCAGAGCGGTCTCGACTTCTTCGGCGTGATCGATTTCTTCACCTCGCGGATCATGTTGCCCCTTGGTGGCTTGTGTTTCGTGCTGTTCGCGGGATGGGTAATGGGGCGTGAAGCGGTGCGGGATGAATTGTCCATCCGTAACCCGGTTCTATTTGCCCTGTCCCTGTTCTTGATGCGCTACGTGGCGCCTATCGGCATTCTTGTAGTCTTTGCCGCTCAGCTCTGGAAGTAACGCTTACATGACGACACATATCCAACGATCCGCGCTCCTGCCGTACCCGGCGCAGTTTCTCTACGACCTGGTCAACGACGTCGCGCGTTACCCGGAGTTTCTGCCGTGGTGCTCGGAGGCTGAAGTGCTGGAAAGCTCCCCGGAACACATGCGCGCCAGTGTCGGCGTAGCGAAGGGCGGCCTCAGTCAGCATTTCGTCACGCGCAATACGCTGGTGCCGGGGCAGTCGATTGAGATGAATCTTGAAGAAGGCCCGTTCACTCAGTTGCACGGCATCTGGGTATTCAAGGCACTGAATGAAAAGGCCTGCAAGATCAGTCTGGATCTGTCGTTCGATTATGCCGGGCCGCTGGTGCGCGCAACTCTGGGGCCGTTGTTCAATCAGGCGGCCAATCAATTGGTGGATGCTTTCTGCCAGCGCGCCAAGCAGATGCATGGTTGAGCCGGTGATCGAGATAGAAGTCGTGTACGCGGCGGTTGACCGGCAGGTTCTGCGTGCGATCAGCGTGGCTGAAGGCGTCAGCGTCCGGTCGGCGGTGCACGCATCGGGCATCGCGGCAGAGTTTCCTGTGTTGAATCTGGCGCAGTGCCCGCTGGGGATTTTTGGCAAGGTCGTGGCTGACGCGGATTCTCGCCCTGTTCAGGCGGGCGACCGGATCGAAATTTATCGACCGCTGCTGGCTGATCCCAAAGAAGTTCGACGTTTACGTGCGGCCAAGGCTGCCGAGGCCAAAGCACGCAATTCTTGATCAGACCAAACGACAGGCAATAAAAAACCCGGAATGTCCGGGTTTTTTATTGCCTCGCCTATTACTGCGGCGAGGTGTCCAGCGGCTCTGGTGTCGGAACCGGTACGGTTTCCACACCATCGACGTCCTTCTGGATCTGATCCAGCAAGGAGCCTGGTTTGGCTGGCTTCTCGGCTTCTGGCTTCTCGGCGTTTTCAGCAGGCGCGGTCACGGTAGTACCGCTGTCCTTGCCGAGAATGGCTTCATCACGGCTCACGCCGGGCATGAAGTCACCGGACAGGCTGACAAGCTGGTCGTTGGAATTGAAGATAACGCTGATTCGTTCCTGCTGGCGTTCACCGCCACCCGGTTGCAGGCTGTACAGATAATCCCAGCGATCGGCATGGAACGTGTCGGCAAGCAGAGGGTTGCCCATGATAAACCGTACTTGCGGCCGGGTCATTCCCGGGCGTAACTGGTCTATCATGTCCTGCGTGACGACATTGCCCTGCTGGATGTCGATTTTGTAAACCCCGGGGAATGAACAACCGGCGAGTGCGAGCAGTCCCACAAAGGTGAAACTGGTTAGCAAGAGCTTGGTGTTTTGCATCGGTGGGCGACTTCCACTATCTTGGCTGGGACAACGTAAACGCCGATCATACCCGCATTAAGAGAAGCTGCGAAGCAGCATCGCGAGAAAGCTGACCATGGTTGAAAATAGCGAACTACGCAAAGCCGGCCTCAAAGTGACCCTGCCACGGGTCAAGATCCTGCAAATGCTCGACTCTACCGAGCAGCGCCACATGAGTGCCGAGGACGTCTACAAGGCGTTGATGGAAGCTGGTGAGGACGTTGGTCTGGCCACGGTTTACCGTGTACTGACCCAGTTCGAAGCGGCCGGCCTCGTGGTCCGCCACAACTTCGACGGCGGCCACGCGGTCTTCGAACTGGCTGACGGTGGCCACCACGACCATATGGTCAACGTGGAATCGGGTGAAGTGATCGAATTCTTCGACGAAGAAATCGAAAAACTTCAGAAGTCGATCGTCGAGAAGCATGGCTTCGAGATGGTTGATCACAACCTGGTGCTGTACGTACGCAAGAAAAAGTAAGCATGTCGCGCGAATTTCACATTCGCGAAACGAACGAAGGCGACCCAAGGGTCGCCTTCGTGCTTTCTGCTATTTGTTACGCCTTGGCAGTCACCACCATTTTTTTCGCGTGAGCCAGGGATTCCTTGGTCAGATCGATGCCGCCGAGCATGCGCGCGACTTCTTCGATTCGCTCGTTCTTCGTGAGCTTCGCGACAGCGGTGTGAGTCGCCTTCTCGTCGCGGACCTTGTGCACGAACAGATGCTGATGCCCTTGCGCCGCCACTTGCGGCAAGTGCGTCACGGTCAGGACCTGGCCGCGATCACCGAGACGGCGCAGTAACTGGCCGACAATCTCGGCAGTCGGACCGCCAATACCTACGTCCACTTCGTCGAACACCAGGGTCGGCACGCGGGAGGTCTGGGCGGTAATGACCTGAATCGCCAGACTGATCCGCGACAGCTCACCACCGGAGGCAACTTTTGCCAGCGCCTTGAGCGGTTGACCGGGGTTGGCGCTGACCAGCAGTTCGACCTGCTCCAGCCCGTTTGGCAGCAACTCGTCGCTGCTGTTGGCTTTCAGTTCGATGGTGAATCGGCCGCCAGGCATGCCCAGGCGCTGGATTTCCTGCTCCACCGCACTGGCGAGGCTGCCGGCCGCCTGATGACGAAGGTCGCTCAGCTCGCGCGCTTTCTCCTGATAGTGGCGGGCATAGGACGCCAGTTCTTCGCCCAGGCGCTCGATGGATTCATCGTTAGCATTGAGGGTTTCGATTTCATCGAGCAGCTTCTGCTGCATCTCGCCGACTTCGGTCGGTTGAATCCGGTGTTTGCGCGCCAAGGTGTAGATAGCGTCGAGACGCTCTTCGAGGTATTGCAGGCGAGCCGGGTCGGCATCGAAATTGTCGAGGAAGCGATTGAGCTCACCAACCGCTTCTTCCACCTGAATCTGTGCGCTGGTCAGCAGACTGCTGGCTTCACCCAGCGCACCCACCGAACTGTTCACGCTGGAAAGTCGATTGAGGCTGGCGGTCAGCGCATTCAGCACATTGCCGGAGTCGCTTTCGCTGCATTGCTCGACCACTTGCCGGCAAATGCCCAGCAAGGTTTCGGCGTTGGTCAGGTTCTTGTGTTCCTGCTCCAGTTGCTCCAGTTCGTTTTCGCCGAGACCGAGGTTTTCCAGTTCTTCGAGCTGATAGCTGAGCAGTTGATGGCGTGCGCGTTGTTCGTCGCCAGAGTTGGAAAGGCGCTCCAGTTCCTGGCGAGTCTGGCGCCAGCGCTGTGCGGCCAGTTGCACCTGACGCGCCAGATCGGTCGCGCCGGCGTATTCGTCGAGCAGGCGGCGATGGGTGTCGGTCTTCAACAGCGATTGATGTTCGTGCTGGCTGTGTATGTCGATCAGCAGCTCGCCGAGGGCTTTGAGGTCGCCAAGCGGGCAGGGCGTGCCGTTGATATAACCGCGCGAACGACCTTCCGAGGTGATGACCCGGCGCAGGATGCACGGCCCGTCGTTTTCCAGATCGCGCTCGGCAAGCCAGGCGCTGGCTTCGGGGATATCAGCAAGATCGAAGGTGGCGAGAATGTCGGCTTTATCAGCGCCCGGGCGAACCACGCCGCTGTCGGCGCGATCACCCAGGGTGAGGCCCAGGGCGTCGAGCATGATCGACTTGCCGGCGCCGGTTTCCCCTGTGATCACGCTCATCCCGCGATCAAGTTCGAGATCGAGATGTTCAACGATGGCGTAGTTATGTACGGACAGGTGCACCAGCATAAAGGCAGCTCCCAGGCTTGAGGTCTGGTTATTTATACAGTGTTTTGTTCAGGCCTGACAATGCCCGCCCTTAGCTCGATTTGCTTGATCGAAAAGTTTTCTTAGCGCATTCAAGAATGAGTATTCAGCACTTTTTTGTAGGGACAATTGTTTTCAGCCCTTGAAGCCTGATTTTGCGGCCCCATATATCGGGGCAGAAGCGCGAGTCAGGCTCGCGGACGAAATTGAAAGGAGAATTCTATGGCTGACGAACAGACAGTAGATACGCAAAACCCAGAAGCCAATCAGGCGCCCGAAGGTTCGGGTGACGACCTGGCGACCCGTGTGCAAGTGCTCGAAGAGCAATTGGCCGCCGCGCAGGATCAGTCTCTGCGTGTTGCTGCCGATCTGCAGAACGTTCGCCGCCGTGCCGAGCAGGACGTCGAGAAGGCGCACAAGTTTGCCCTTGAGAAATTTGCCAGCGACCTGCTGCCGATCGTCGACAGCCTGGAGCGCGGCCTCGAGCTGTCGAGCCCGGACGACGAAAGCATCCGCCCGATGCGCGAAGGCATCGAGCTGACCCTGAAAATGTTCCACGACACCCTCAAGCGCTACCAGCTTGAAGCGATCGATCCGCATGGCGAGCCGTTCAACGCCGTTCACCATCAGGCGATGGCCATGCAGGAAAGTGCCGACGTCGAGCCGAACAGCGTGTTGAAGGTTTTCCAGAAGGGCTACCAGCTCAATGGTCGCCTGCTGCGCCCGGCGATGGTCGTGGTCAGCAAGGCGCCGGCACCGGTTTCGCCTTCGATTGACGAGCAGGCTTGAAATTAGCCGCAAGGCCCCCATTTAGAAGTCAAGCGTTTAAGTGCTACCGCAGTCAGCCACCACTGCTGCGGCAACAAAATCCAAAGTTTCGGGAGAGTGAACATGGGCAAAATTATCGGTATCGACCTGGGGACTACCAACTCCTGCGTCTCCGTGCTGGAAAACGGCAAAGCCAAAGTTATTGAAAACGCTGAAGGCGCGCGTACCACGCCGTCGATCATCGCTTACGCCAACGATGGCGAGATTCTGGTAGGTCAGTCGGCCAAGCGTCAGGCTGTCACCAACCCGCACAACACCCTGTACGCGGTAAAGCGTCTGATCGGTCGTCGTTTCGACGAAGAAGTTGTGCAGAAAGACATCCAGATGGTCCCTTACAAGATCGTCAAGGCTGACAACAACGACGCCTGGGTAGAAGTGAACGGCCAGAAAATGGCACCGCCACAAATCTCGGCTGAAATTCTGAAGAAGATGAAGAAGACCGCCGAAGACTACCTCGGCGAGGCAGTGACCGAAGCGGTGATCACCGTTCCGGCCTACTTCAACGACAGCCAGCGTCAGGCCACCAAAGACGCCGGCCGCATCGCTGGTCTGGACGTAAAACGTATCATCAACGAGCCAACCGCAGCTGCTCTGGCTTACGGTATGGACAAGGCCAAGGGCGATCACACCGTGATCGTTTATGACCTGGGTGGCGGTACCTTCGACGTATCCGTTATCGAAATCGCTGAAGTTGACGGCGAGCACCAGTTCGAAGTGTTGGCCACCAACGGTGACACCTTCCTCGGCGGTGAAGACTTCGACATTCGTCTGATCGACTACCTCGTTGACGAATTCAAGAAAGAAAGCGGCATGAACCTCAAAGGTGACCCGCTGGCGATGCAGCGCCTGAAAGAAGCCGCTGAGAAAGCCAAGATCGAGCTGTCGTCCGCTCAGTCGACCGACGTCAACCTGCCGTACATCACTGCAGACGCGACCGGTCCTAAGCACCTGAACGTGAAGATCTCGCGTGCCAAGCTCGAAGCACTGGTTGAAGACCTGGTTCAGCGCACCATCGAACCTTGCCGCATTGCCATGAAAGACGCCGGTATCGACGTCAGCGCGATCAACGACGTGATTCTGGTCGGTGGTCAGACTCGTATGCCGCTGGTACAGAAGCTGGTTACCGATTTCTTCGGTAAAGAAGCACGTAAAGACGTCAACCCGGACGAAGCTGTTGCCATGGGTGCTGCGATTCAGGGCGCTGTTCTGGCCGGTGACGTGAAAGACGTGCTGCTGCTCGACGTCAGCCCGCTGACCTTGGGTATCGAAACCATGGGTGGCGTGATGACCGCGCTGATCGAGAAAAACACCACGATTCCTACCAAGAAATCGCAAGTGTTCTCGACTGCCGACGACAACCAGGGTGCTGTGACCATTCACGTTCTGCAGGGCGAGCGCAAGCAAGCCGCACAGAACAAATCGCTGGGCAAGTTCGACCTGGCCGACATTCCACCAGCTCCACGTGGCGTGCCGCAGATCGAAGTGACCTTCGACATCGACGCCAACGGCATCCTGCACGTCGGCGCGAAAGACAAGGCTACCGGGAAGACCCAGTCGATCGTGATCAAGGCCAACTCCGGTCTGTCCGACGAAGAAATCGAGCGCATGGTGCGTGACGCCGAGGCGAATGCCGAGGAAGACCGCAAGTTCGAAGAGCTGGCCGCTGCCCGTAACCAGGGTGACGCACTGGTGCACTCGACTCGCAAGATGATCGCTGACGCGGGCGACAAGGTCACCGCCGAAGAGAAGACTGCAATCGAAGCTGCTGTGGTTGCGCTGGAAGCCGCCGTCAAAGGCGACGACAAGGCTGCCATCGAAGCCAAGGTTGAAGAGCTGTCGAAAGTCTCCGCTCCGGTTGCTCAGAAGATGTACGCCGAACAGGCTCAGCCAGCTGATGGCGCGGCCCCGCAAGGCGAATCGGCTGAGAAGGCTGACGACGTTGTCGACGCCGAGTTCGAAGAAGTCAAAGACCACAAGTAAGTTGTTGGTCGCCCGGTTGACTGCCTTGCGGCGGTGACTGGTAGGATGTCGCCGCGCGGGAGCTTGCCTCCCGCGTTGGCGTATCTGGAATACGTGAATTTTTACAGCATGCGACACCGTTCGGATGCTGGCGGTATGGCCGGGAATGCTCCTGCTTTTCGCGCCGCAGATACCGCATCAATCAAGACCAGGATCGTTGAATTGACGTGAGTTGGGTCCGGGCCTTAATGGGGGCTCAACGAGTTTGGCGAGGCTCAGGAGGGGTTTGCCGAACGTCCTTAAGAGTGCAAAGAACTTATGGCAAAGCGTGACTATTACGAAGTATTGGGTGTCGAGCGGGGCACGAGCGAAGCGGACCTGAAGAAGGCCTATCGCCGTCTGGCCATGAAGCACCACCCCGACCGTAATCCCGGCGACAAAGCTTCGGAAGAAGCATTCAAAGAGGCCAACGAGGCCTATGAAGTGTTGTCCGACGCCAGCAAGCGCGCGGCATACGATCAATACGGTCATGCCGGCGTCGATCCGAGCATGGGCGGCGGCGGTGCCGGTTTCGGTGGCCAGAACTTCTCGGACATTTTCGGTGATGTCTTCAGTGATTTCTTCGGTGGCGGTCGCGGCGGTGCCCGTGGCGGCGCTCAGCGTGGCAGCGATCTGCGCTACACCCTGGAGCTGAATCTGGAAGAAGCGGTGCGCGGTACGTCGGTGAATATCCGCGTTCCGACACTGGTCAACTGCAAGCCGTGCGATGGTTCCGGCGCCAAGAAAGGCTCGTCGCCGACGACGTGCCCGACCTGCGGCGGCATCGGTCAGGTGCGCATGCAGCAGGGCTTTTTCTCGGTGCAGCAGACCTGCCCGCGCTGCCATGGCCAGGGCAAGATCATTTCCGATCCGTGCGACTCCTGCCACGGCGACGGTCGTGTCGAAGAGTACAAAACCCTGTCGGTCAAAGTGCCTGCCGGTGTTGATACTGGCGACCGCATTCGTCTGTCCGGCGAAGGCGAGGCGGGTACCCAGGGCGGGCCGACTGGCGACCTGTACGTTGTGATCAATGTGCGCGAACACGACATCTTCCAGCGTGACGGCAAGCATCTATTCTGCGAAGTGCCGATCAGCTTCGTCGACGCTGCACTGGGCGGCGAGCTGGAAATTCCGACCCTCGACGGTCGCGTCAAACTGAAAATTCCTGAAGGCACGCAGACCGGCAAGCAGTTCCGCGTACGCGGCAAAGGCGTGGCGCCAGTGCGTGGCGGCGGTGCCGGCGACCTGATGTGTCGTGTCGCTGTGGAAACGCCGGTCAACCTCAACCGTCGTCAGCGTGAACTGCTGGAAGAATTCCGCAGCTCCCTGGCCGACGACAACAGCCACTCGCCGAAAACCACTGGTTGGTTCGACGGTGTGAAGCGTTTCTTCGGCGATTTGTAAGGAGTCGGCATGCGACGTATTGCAGTGATGGGCGCCGCCGGGCGCATGGGCAAGACCCTGATTGAAGCGGTGCAGCAGACGCCGGGCGCCGGTCTGACGGCGGCGGTCGATCGCCCGGACAGCACGCTGGTTGGCGCGGATGCCGGTGAGCTGGCAGCGCTGGGCCGTATCGGCGTGCCGCTGTCCGGTGATCTGGATCGTGTGGTTGAAGAGTTCGATGTGTTGATCGACTTCACTCACCCGACCGTGACCCTGAAAAATCTCGCGTTCTGCCGCAAACACGGCAAAGCGATGATCATCGGCACCACCGGTTTCAGTGTTGAAGAGAAGCAATTGCTGGCCGAGGCGGGCAAGGACATTCCGATCGTCTTCGCCGCCAACTTCAGCGTCGGCGTCAACCTCTGCCTGAAGTTGCTCGACACCGCTGCGCGCGTGCTGGGCGACGATGTCGATATCGAGATCATGGAAGCCCATCACCGCCACAAGGTCGATGCTCCGTCAGGTACGGCTGTGCGCATGGGTGAAGTGATTGCCGATGCCCTGGGGCGTGATCTGAAGAAGGTCGCGGTCTACGGTCGTGAAGGCCAGACCGGTGCGCGTGAGCGTGAAACCATTGGTTTCGCCACCATGCGTGCTGGCGATATCGTCGGTGATCACACCGTGCTGTTCGCTGCCGATGGCGAGCGCGTCGAGATCACCCACAAGGCATCGAGCCGCATGACCTTCGCCAAGGGCGCGGTGCGTGCGGCGCTGTGGCTGGACGGTCGCGAGCCTAGCCTGTACGACATGCAAGACGTGCTCGACCTGCGTTGAGTCGTTGCTGAACCCGGCGCAAACGTCCCGTTTTGCGCCGGTTTTTACCGCTTGGCGACGACCTGTCGCATTCTCCGGCCTTTAAGGCTCTTTAGCGGTGGACCAAAAACGCCCTTTTCTGTAAGCTACAGCTTTAGTGTGTCCACTAAAAGCGCGCAGAATAATTTCAGTGAAGAAGCGGGGTGACGTGTCCATACGTCACTCCGCTTTTTTACAACCTGCGATTGCCCTTTCATGCGTTATTTACGGGAGGTCTTCTTGACTAAGCCAGCCATACTCGCCCTTGCTGATGGCAGCATTTTTCGCGGCGAAGCCATTGGAGCCGACGGTCAGACCGTTGGTGAGGTGGTGTTCAACACCGCAATGACCGGCTATCAGGAAATCCTTACCGATCCTTCCTACGCCCAACAGATCGTTACCCTGACTTACCCGCACATCGGCAACACCGGCACCACGCCGGAAGACGCCGAGTCCGACCGCGTCTGGTCCGCTGGCCTGGTCATCCGTGACCTGCCGCTGGTAGCGAGCAACTGGCGTAACACGATGTCCCTGTCCGATTACCTGAAAGCTAATAATGTTGTGGCAATCGCCGGTATCGACACCCGTCGCCTGACCCGCATCCTGCGTGAAAAAGGCGCTCAGAACGGCTGCATCATGGCCGGCGACAACATCTCCGAAGAAGCGGCCATCGCCGCTGCGCAAGGCTTCCCGGGCCTGAAGGGCATGGACCTGGCGAAAGTCGTCAGCACCAAGACCCAGTACGAATGGCGCTCGACTGTCTGGGATCTGAAAACCGACAGCCACGCGACCATCGAAGCTTCCGAGCTGCCATATCACGTGGTCGCTTACGACTACGGCGTCAAGGTCAACATCCTGCGCATGCTGGTCGAGCGCGGCTGCCGCGTCACCGTAGTGCCTGCGCAGACTCCAGCCGCCGATGTGCTGGCGCTGAAGCCGGACGGCGTGTTCCTGTCCAACGGCCCTGGCGACCCGGAGCCATGCGACTACGCGATCCAGGCGATCAAGGAAGTCCTGGAAACCGAGACGCCGGTATTCGGCATCTGCCTCGGCCACCAGTTGCTGGCTCTGGCCTCCGGCGCCAAGACTCTGAAAATGGGTCACGGCCACCACGGTGCCAACCACCCGGTGCAGGATCTGGACACCGGCGTGGTGATGATTACCAGCCAGAACCACGGTTTTGCGGTAGACGAAGCCACCCTGCCAGCCAACGTGCGCGCGATCCACAAATCGCTGTTCGACGGCACCCTGCAAGGCATCGAGCGCACCGACAAGAGCGCGTTCAGCTTCCAGGGTCACCCTGAAGCGAGCCCGGGCCCGAACGATGTTGCGCCACTGTTCGACCGCTTCATCAACGAGATGGCCAAGCGACGCTAAGCGTTCGCCTTGAGACTGTAGAGAGAAGCCCTCGAGGGCGGCCCCGGTTCCGGCGGCCCCTTCGGGACTTCAGAAATCGATCAAGACGGCTTGCCGACTGACCTGCGGATTTGAGTGACAAACCATGCCAAAACGTACAGACATTAAAAGCATCCTGATTCTCGGCGCTGGCCCGATCGTGATCGGCCAGGCCTGCGAATTCGACTACTCCGGCGCCCAGGCCTGCAAGGCCCTGCGCGAAGAGGGTTACCGCGTCATCCTGGTGAACTCCAACCCGGCCACCATCATGACCGACCCGGACATGGCCGACGCCACCTATATCGAGCCGATCAAGTGGCAGACCGTGGCCAAGATCATCGAAAAAGAGCGTCCGGACGCCGTACTGCCAACCATGGGCGGCCAGACCGCTCTAAACTGCGCCCTGGACCTGGAGCGCGAAGGCGTTCTGGAGAAGTTCGGCGTAGAGATGATCGGTGCCAATGCCGACACCATCGACAAGGCTGAGGACCGTTCGCGTTTCGACAAGGCGATGAAATCCATCGGCCTGGCATGCCCGCGTTCCGGCATTGCCCACAGCATGGAAGAGGCCAACGCGGTTCTCGAAACCCTCGGTTTCCCGTGCATCATCCGTCCGTCCTTCACCATGGGCGGCACCGGTGGCGGTATCGCTTACAACCGTGAAGAGTTCGAAGAAATCTGCGCCCGTGGTCTGGACCTGTCGCCGACCAAAGAGCTGCTGATCGACGAATCGCTGATCGGCTGGAAAGAATATGAAATGGAAGTTGTCCGCGACAAAAAGGACAACTGCATCATCGTCTGCTCGATCGAAAACTTCGACCCGATGGGCGTGCACACCGGTGACTCGATCACCGTAGCTCCTGCGCAAACCCTGACCGACAAGGAATACCAGATCCTGCGTAACGCCTCGCTGGCGGTACTGCGCGAGATCGGCGTCGAGACCGGCGGTTCGAACGTGCAGTTCGGTATCTGCCCGAACACTGGCCGCATGGTCGTGATCGAAATGAACCCGCGTGTATCGCGTTCCTCGGCACTGGCTTCGAAAGCCACCGGTTTCCCGATCGCCAAGGTCGCGGCCAAACTGGCTGTGGGTTACACCCTCGACGAGCTGTCGAACGACATCACCGGCGGCAAGACCCCGGCGTCCTTCGAACCGTCGATCGACTACGTCGTCACCAAGCTGCCACGCTTCGCCTTCGAGAAATTCGCCAAGGCTGACGCACGCCTGACCACGCAAATGAAGTCGGTCGGCGAAGTCATGGCCATCGGCCGGACCTTCCAGGAATCCCTGCAGAAAGCCCTGCGCGGTCTGGAAGTGGGCGTTTGCGGTCTGGACGAGAAGCTCGATCTGAGCAACCCGGACAGCATGAGCGTGCTCAAGCGCGAACTGACCGTGCCGGGCGCCGAGCGTATCTGGTACGTGGCTGACGCCTTCCGCGCCGGCCTGTCGGTCGAAGACATCTTCGGCATGAACATGATCGACCCGTGGTTCCTGGTGCAGATCGAAGACCTGATCAAGGACGAAGAGAAGGTCAAGACACTCGGTCTGTCCTCGATCGACCGCGACCTGATGTTCAAGCTCAAGCGCAAAGGCTTCTCCGATCAGCGTCTGGCCAAGCTGCTGGGCGTCACCGAGAAAAACCTGCGTACGCACCGTCAGAAGCTGGAAGTGTTCCCGGTCTACAAGCGCGTTGACACCTGCGCCGCCGAGTTCGCTACCGACACCGCTTACCTGTACTCGACCTACGAGGAAGAGTGCGAAGCAGCGCCGTCGGGTCGCGACAAGATCATGATCCTGGGTGGCGGTCCGAACCGTATTGGCCAGGGCATCGAGTTCGACTACTGCTGCGTTCACGCTGCGCTCGCCCTGCGCGAAGACGGCTACGAAACCATCATGGTCAACTGCAACCCGGAAACCGTTTCCACCGACTACGACACTTCCGACCGTCTGTACTTCGAGCCGGTAACCCTGGAAGACGTGCTGGAAATCTGCCGCGTCGAGAAGCCGAAAGGCGTGATCGTCCAGTACGGCGGCCAGACTCCGCTGAAACTGGCTCGTGCTCTGGAAGCCGCTGGCGTGCCGATCATCGGCACCAGCCCTGACGCCATCGACCGCGCCGAAGACCGCGAGCGCTTCCAGCAAATGGTCGAGCGCTTGAACCTGCGTCAGCCGCCAAACGCCACTGTGCGTAGCGAAGATGAAGCTGTTCGCGCTGCGGCGAAGATCGGTTATCCGCTGGTGGTGCGCCCGTCCTACGTGTTGGGCGGCCGTGCCATGGAAATCGTATACAAAGAAGACGAACTCAAGCGCTATCTGCGTGACGCGGTGCAAGTGTCCAACGACAGCCCGGTGCTGCTCGACCACTTCCTCAACTGCGCCATCGAAATGGACGTGGATGCGGTCTGCGACGGCAAAGACGTGGTGATCGGCGCGATCATGCAGCACATCGAACAGGCGGGCGTTCACTCCGGTGACTCTGCGTGCTCGCTGCCGCCGTACTCGCTGCCGGCGCACATCCAGGACGAGATGCGCGAACAGGTCAAGAAAATGGCTCTGGAATTGGGCGTTGTCGGCCTGATGAACGTGCAGCTGGCTTTGCAGGGCGAAGACATCTACGTCATCGAAGTCAACCCCCGCGCCTCGCGTACCGTGCCGTTCGTTTCCAAGTGCATCGGTGTTTCCCTGGCCATGATCGCTGCGCGCGTGATGGCCGGTAAGACCCTGAAGGAAATCGGCTTCACCAAAGAAATCATCCCGAACTTCTACAGCGTTAAAGAAGCGGTGTTCCCGTTCGCCAAGTTCCCTGGCGTTGACCCGATCCTCGGCCCAGAGATGAAGTCGACCGGTGAAGTGATGGGTGTCGGCGATACCTTCGGCGAAGCATTCGCCAAGGCGCAGATGGGTGCCAGCGAAGTGCTGCCGACCGGCGGTACCGCGTTCATCAGCGTGCGCGATGACGACAAGCCACTGGTTGCAGGCGTGGCCCGTGATCTGATCAACTTGGGCTTCGAAGTGGTCGCCACTGCCGGCACTGCCAAGCTGATCGAAGCCGCAGGCCTGAAAGTGCGCCGCGTGAACAAGGTGACCGAGGGTCGTCCGCACGTGGTCGACATGATCAAGAATGACGAAGTCACGCTGATCATCAACACCACCGAAGGTCGTCAATCGATCGCCGATTCGTACTCCATTCGTCGCAATGCCCTGCAGCACAAGATCTACTGCACCACCACTATCGCTGCGGGCGAAGCGATCTGCGAAGCGCTGAAGTTCGGTCCGGAAAAGACCGTGCGCCGCTTGCAGGATCTACACGCAGGATTGAAGGCATGAGCATAACCAAGTACCCAATGACTGTTCAGGGCGCTCGCGCCCTGGAAGAGGAGCATGCTCACCTGACCAAGGTCGTCCGTCCGAAGCTCAGCCAGGACATCGGTACGGCCCGCGAGTTGGGTGACTTGAAGGAAAACGCTGAATACCATGCTGCCCGCGAACAGCAAGGCATGGTCGAAGCGCGTATTCGTGACATCGAAGGCCGGATTCAGAATCAGGTCATCATCGATGTCACGACCATTCCTCACACCGGTAAAGTGATTTTCGGTACTACCGTCGAGATCGCCAACGTCGAGACTGATGAAAGCGTCACTTACCACATCGTGGGTGAGGATGAGGCTGACTTCAAACTCGGCAAGATCTCCGTCGGTTCGCCGCTGGCCCGCGCCTTGATTGGCAAGGAAGAGGGTGACGTCGTCGCCGTCAAAACGCCAAGCGGCGTGATCGAGTACGAGATTGTCGAAGTTCGTCACATCTGAAAGAAGGCGCCCGCTGCATGCGGGCGCCATGCTTTGGCAACTGACCCAGATGCTTTGGGTCGGTGGCCTATGGTTGATTCATATCGGTTTGCAGCCGGCGTTGGGCCAGATCGGCCTGGCGCCGCTGTTGATCGACGAAGTGGCCAGTGCATTCGAAGTGCTGGTGGTGGGGTTCGCCGCTCTGTGCGTGATCTTTCAGGCTTTGGTGCTGGTACAGGCCGAGGGCCTTGGCAGTCTATGGCGGGATTTTCGCGGGCAGGTGCTGTTGATGGCGTTGTACGCGTGCGCGATGTATGTCGCTGTGCGTGTCGGCTGGCCGGATGCGCAGCGCTGGCAGGTATTCAGTTATCTGGTGCTGGGATTTTCCGGGCTGGTGCTGGTCATGCAGCCGGTGCCGGGATGGAGTGGCAGGGTGCGCGAAGCACACCCTTGACCCTGCACATCACTTGAAGCGATGAACGTTCGACAGCTGCTTGTTGGCGCTGAAGTTCTTGCGGTAGACCAGAGCCATCTTGCCGATCACCTGAACCAGGTCCGCTTTGCCGACCTTGCACAGTTCGGCGATGTGCGCCAGGCGCGACTCGCGATCGAGGATATTGAGCTTGATCTTGATCAGCTCGTGATCGGCCAAGGCGCGTTCAAGTTCGGCTAAAACACCTTCAGTCAAACCGTTGTCCGCTACCGTCAACACTGGTTTGAGGTGGTGGCCGATGGATTTGTACTGTTTCTTCTGCTCTGGAGTGAGCGGCATAATCTGACCCTTTCGTCTGGATTCTGTAAAATGGCGGCCATTTTACCCGAGGGTTCGTGGATCCGCCCAACTAATCACGACCCTAATCATCGAGGTGCCCAATGGCGCGTTCCAAGACAAGCCTTGGTTGGCTGAAAAGACATGTCAACGATCCTTATGTGAAGCAGGCGCAGAAGGATGGCTACCGCTCGCGTGCAAGTTACAAACTTCTGGAGATCCAGGAAAAATACAAACTCATCCGTCCGGGCATGAGCGTGGTCGACCTCGGCGCGGCGCCGGGTGGCTGGTCCCAGGTGACCAGTCGGTTGATCGGCGGTCAGGGTCGTCTGATCGCTTCGGACATCCTGGAAATGGACAGCATTCCGGACGTGCATTTTATCCAGGGCGACTTCACGGAGGACTCGGTGCTCGCTGAAATCCTGGAGGCCGTGGGTAATTCGCAGGTGGACCTTGTGATTTCCGATATGGCCCCCAATATGAGTGGTACGCCCGAAGTGGACATGCCCAAGGCCATGTTCCTCTGTGAGCTGGCGCTGGACCTGGCGGAACGGATCCTCAAGCCCGGTGGCAATTTCGTCATCAAGATTTTTCAGGGCGAAGGGTTTGACGTTTATCTGAAGGATGCTCGGAAGAAATTCGACAAGATCCAGATGATCAAGCCAGACTCTTCCCGTGGCAGCTCCCGTGAGCAGTACATGCTGGCCTGGGGTTATCGCGGCGGTGATGCGTAAAACAAGGTTTTTCGGCGGGGCGATAGGTTTTTCATATTTCGCTCTGCGGGCATAAGCGAATATTGTGTAGAAAGTGTTTCACAAAGGGTTACAGACGGCGCCTGCCAGAGTTGTAGGTAATGTAGTAAGTTAGGCCGGTGAATATCATGCGAAGCGCGCGCCAGTAGCGGAGCTTGCTTCAGAGGGTAGTTAATTGAACGATATGGCAAAGAATCTGATCCTGTGGTTGATCATCGCGGCAGTCCTGGTGACGGTGATGAACAACTTCTCCAGCCCTAACGAGCCGCAGACCCTCAACTATTCCGACTTCATCCAGCAGGTCAAGGATGGCAAGGTCGAGCGCGTAGCCGTTGACGGCTATGTGATTACCGGCAAGCGCACCGATGGCGACAGCTTCAAGACCATTCGTCCGGCAATTCAGGATAATGGCCTGATCGGCGATCTGGTCGACAATCATGTTGTGGTTGAAGGCAAGCAGCCTGAACAGCAAAGCATCTGGACTCAGCTCCTGGTGGCCAGCTTCCCGATCCTGGTGATCATCGCGGTGTTCATGTTCTTCATGCGCCAGATGCAGGGCGGCGCCGGTGGCAAGGGCGGGCCGATGAGCTTCGGCAAGAGCAAGGCACGCCTGCTCTCCGAAGATCAGGTGAAAACCACTTTGGCTGACGTTGCCGGTTGCGACGAAGCCAAGGAAGAAGTCGGCGAGCTGGTCGAGTTCCTGCGTGATCCGGGCAAATTCCAGCGTCTGGGCGGGCGTATCCCGCGCGGCGTGCTGATGGTCGGCCCGCCGGGTACCGGTAAAACCTTGCTGGCCAAGGCGATTGCCGGCGAAGCGAAAGTGCCGTTCTTCACCATTTCCGGTTCCGACTTTGTCGAAATGTTCGTCGGTGTCGGCGCGAGCCGCGTCCGCGACATGTTCGAGCAGGCCAAGAAGCACGCCCCTTGCATCATCTTCATCGACGAAATCGATGCCGTAGGTCGCCATCGTGGCGCCGGCATGGGTGGCGGTCATGACGAGCGTGAGCAGACTCTCAACCAGTTGCTGGTAGAGATGGACGGCTTTGAAATGAATGACGGCATCATTGTTATTGCTGCGACCAACCGTCCGGACGTACTCGACCCTGCGCTGCTGCGTCCGGGCCGTTTCGACCGTCAGGTGGTCGTCGGCTTGCCGGATATTCGTGGTCGCGAGCAGATTCTGAAAGTGCACATGCGTAAAGTGCCAATGGGCGACGACGTTGCTCCGGCAGTGATCGCACGTGGTACTCCTGGCTTCTCGGGTGCTGACCTGGCCAACCTGGTCAACGAAGCGTCGTTGTTCGCTGCTCGTAGCGGCAAACGCATCGTCGAGATGAAAGAGTTCGAACTGGCGAAAGACAAGATCATGATGGGCGCCGAGCGCAAATCCATGGTCATGTCCGAGAAAGAAAAGCAGAATACTGCTTACCACGAAGCCGGCCACGCCATCGTTGGTCGCGTCGTGCCTGAGCATGATCCGGTCTACAAGGTGTCGATCATCCCGCGCGGTCGTGCGCTGGGTGTGACCATGTTCCTCCCGGAAGAAGATCGTTACAGCCTGTCCAAACGTGCGCTGATCAGCCAGATCTGCTCGTTGTACGGTGGCCGTATCGCAGAAGAAATGACCCTGGGCTTTGACGGTGTAACCACCGGTGCGTCCAACGACATCATGCGTGCAAGTCAGATTGCCCGGAACATGGTGACGAAATGGGGCCTGTCGGAAAAACTCGGTCCGCTGATGTATGCCGAAGAAGAGGGCGAAGTGTTCCTCGGTCGCGGCGGTGGCGGCCAGGCTGCCAGCTTCTCCGGTGAGACCGCCAAGCTGATCGACTCCGAAGTGCGCAGCATCATCGATCAGTGCTACGGCACGGCCAAGCAGATCCTCACGGATAACCGTGACAAACTGGATGCCATGGCTGATGCGCTGATGAAGTACGAAACCATCGATGCCGAGCAGATTGACGACATCATGGCCGGCCGCACACCTCGCGAACCTCGCGACTGGTCGGGTGGCACCGGTACGCCTCCGCCGCCTGTCGTGCAGGACGAGCGTCCGGAAAAACCGATTGGCGGTCCGGCTGCTGACGTTTAAGGCTTGAAATGACTTCTGTACAGTCCCTAACCTGGTTGCCTTGCGGCAACCGGGTTCTTGATTTGGCCCAGACGCATGTCATGGGCATTCTCAATGTCACTCCTGATTCTTTCTCCGATGGTGGTCGCTATAGCCAGCTCGATGCGGCTTTGCGCCACGCCGAAGCGATGGTGTTGGCTGGCGCGACGCTGATCGATGTCGGCGGCGAATCGACCCGGCCGGGTGCGCGAGCGGTCTCTCCTCTGGAGGAACTTGAGCGCGTCGCGCCGATTGTCGAGCTGATCAATCGCGAGCTGGATGTGATCATCTCGGTCGATACTTCCACCCCGGCAGTCATGCGCGAAACCGCACGGCTCGGTGCCGGCCTGATCAATGATGTGCGTTCGTTGCGTCGCGATGGTGCGCTGGATGCGGCGGCGGCGACAGGGTTGCCGGTCTGTCTCATGCATATGCTCGGCGAACCGGGGGATATGCAGGACAATCCGCGGTATCAGGATGTCACTCGCGAGGTCGGTGAGTTTCTCGCCGAACGCATGGACCAGTGCGCGCAGGCGGGCATTCCTGCCGAGCGGATCATTCTCGATCCCGGCTTCGGCTTCGCCAAAACCCTGCAGCACAATCTAAGCTTGTTCAAGCACATGGAGGCCCTGCATGCGCTGGGTCGACCTTTGCTGGTAGGTGTTTCGCGCAAGAGTATGATTGGCCACGCTTTGAATCGTCCCGTGGGCGAACGTCTGCATGGCGGCCTGGCGCTGGCAGCGCTGGCGTCGGTCAAGGGCGCGCGGATATTGCGTGTCCACGATGTGCCGGAAACTGTCGATGTAGTGCGAATGATCGCGGCCGTAGAATCAGCCGAATAAGAATGATGGAGCACTTATGAGCAAGAAATATTTTGGTACCGACGGCATTCGCGGTCGCGTAGGTGAATACCCGATCACACCTGACTTCATGCTCAAGCTCGGCTGGGCGGCTGGCATGGCTTTCCGCAAGATGGGTGCCTGCAAGGTGCTGGTCGGCAAGGACACGCGGATCTCCGGCTATATGTTCGAATCGGCACTGGAGGCGGGCCTGACCTCGGCGGGTGCCGATGTGATGCTGCTCGGCCCGATGCCGACACCTGCCATCGCCTATCTGTCGCGCACTTTCCAGGCAGAGGCCGGGATCGTGATCAGTGCATCGCACAACCCGCATGATGACAACGGCATCAAGTTCTTCTCCGGCAAAGGCACCAAGCTGCCGGATGAATTGGAATTGATGATCGAAGAGTTGCTCGATACGCCGATGACCGTCGTCGAGTCGAGCAAGATCGGCAAAGTCTCGCGAATCAATGACGCATCGGGTCGCTACATCGAGTTCTGCAAAAGCAGTGTGCCTACCGGGACCAGTTTCGCCGGTCTGAAAATCGTCATCGATTGTGCGCACGGTGCCACTTATAAGGTTGCACCGAGCGTCTTCCGTGAGCTGGGTGCCGAAGTCGTCGTGCTGTCTGCTCAGCCGAACGGGCTGAACATCAACGATAACTGCGGTTCCACGCATATGGGGCCGTTGCAGGCCGCCGTTCTGGCTGAACATGCGGACCTGGGTATCGCCTTCGATGGTGATGGTGATCGGGTATTGATGGTCGATCACACCGGCACCATCGTTGATGGTGACGACCTGCTGTTCATCATTGCTCGCGATCTGCATGAGCGTGGCAAGTTGCAGGGTGGCGTCGTCGGTACATTGATGAGCAATCTTGGTCTCGAGCTGGCCTTGGCGGATCTGTCGATCCCGTTCGTTCGCGCCAATGTCGGTGACCGCTACGTGATTGCCGAGCTGCAAGAGCGCAACTGGCTCGTTGGCGGGGAAAACTCCGGGCATGTGGTCTGCTTCAACCACACCACCACGGGCGATGCGATCATCGCGGCTCTGCAGGTGTTGATGGCTCTGAAATCCCGCAACGAAGGTTTGGCGCAAACGCGGCAGGCTTTGCGCAAGTGCCCTCAGGTGCTGATCAACGTTCGCTTTGGCGGCGGTGAAAGCCCGCTGGAGCATCCGGCTGTCAAGGAAGCCAGTGCCCGTGTCACTCAGGCGATGGCGGGGCGCGGTCGCGTGCTTCTGCGCAAGTCCGGCACAGAGCCTCTGGTGCGCGTAATGGTCGAAGGCGAGGACGAAAACCAGGTTCGCGGCTATGCCGAAGAGCTGGCAAAACTGGTAACCGAAGTTTCTGCCTGATACGGCTTGCAAGCCATGATTGTGTTGGGTAACATCTGCGCCCACTTTGACCGACGAGGTACAGCATGCGTCGCCCTATGGTAGCTGGTAACTGGAAGATGCACGGTACCCGCGCCAGCGTCGCTGAGCTGATCAACGGCCTTCGTCATCTGGCCTTGCCAAGCGGTGTTGATGTCGCGGTGTTCCCGCCTTGCTTGTATATCAATCAAGTGATTGATGGCTTGAAAGGCAAGTCGATTTCGGTCGGCGCGCAGAATTCTGCGGTGGAAGCCATGCAAGGTGCGTTGACTGGTGAGATTGCTCCCAGCCAACTGGTGGATGCAGGTTGTTCCCTGGTGCTTGTCGGGCACTCCGAACGCCGCCAGATTATGGGCGAGCGAGACGGGATGCTGAATCGCAAGTTCGCAGCGGCACAGGCATGTGGCTTGACTCCGGTGTTGTGTGTAGGGGAAACCCTCGAGCAGCGCGAAGCCGGAAAAACTCTTGAAGTTGTCGGGCGTCAGCTGGGCAGCATCATCGAGGAGCTGGGTGTTGGTGCCTTTGCCAAGGCAGTGATTGCATACGAGCCGGTCTGGGCCATTGGTACTGGGCTGACTGCAACGCCGCAACAGGCTCAGGATGTGCATAAAGCCATTCGCGAGCAGTTGGCGGCAGAGAATTCTGAAGTCGCACGAGGTGTGCGGCTTCTATACGGCGGCAGCGTGAAGGCGGCCAATGCGGTCGAACTGTTCGGCATGCCGGATATCGATGGGGGGCTCATTGGTGGAGCTTCCCTGAATGCAGATGAGTTCGGTGCGATCTGTCGCGCCGCGGGAAACTGAAAAAATGCTGGAAACAGTCGTAGTCGTTTTTCATCTGCTGGGTGCATTGGGCGTAGTTGCTCTGGTTTTGCTGCAGCAGGGTAAGGGTGCGGACGCTGGCGCGTCTTTCGGAGCAGGTGCTTCAAATACTGTGTTCGGAAGCCAAGGTTCCTCTACCTTTCTTAGTAAGTTTACTGCTATACTTGCCGCCGGTTTCTTCATAACCAGCTTGGGGTTAGGTTACTTTGCTAAAGAGAAAGCTCATCAGCTGACTCAAGCAGGTCTTCCAGATCCAGCAGTGTTGGAAGTACCTAAGCAACAACCGGCTTCTGATGATGTCCCGGTGCTTCAAGAGCAAAAGTCGGCTACTCCAGCGACTGACGTGCCTCCAGCTCAAGAGCAGAAGTAAGAAGAGTTCCAAGCGTAGTATCGCCGAGGTGGTGGAATTGGTAGACACGCAACCTTGAGGTGGTTGTGCCCATAGGGTGTAGGGGTTCGAGTCCCCTTCTCGGTACCAATTAGTCAGGAGAGCCCGCTGTTGCGGGCTTTCTTGCAGGTGGAAGGTTACATTGACCCTAAAAGGGATCGGTCGTATACTTCCGCCCCAGCTTTGTCGCGGGGTGGAGCAGTCTGGTAGCTCGTCGGGCTCATAACCCGAAGGTCGTCGGTTCAAATCCGGCCCCCGCAACCAGTTTAAGGAGCCCCTTTTAAGGGGCTTTTTGTTAGCTGGATACTTTCAACGCCGCTGTTCGACGGCGTTTCAAGGATGGGCGTTATGCCCATTTTTTTATTTTGCAAAGCATGCACATATCATGCACTAGGGGGTTCAGGTGTCGAGCAAGCTAGAAGAGTTGCAGGCCTTGCTGGCCCCGGTGGTCGTGGCCCTGGGCTATGAATGCTGGGGTATCGAGTTTTCGGCTCAGGGTCGTCACTCGATGTTGCGCGTTTATATCGATAAAGAGGGTGGCGTGCTGGTGGACGATTGCGCCATTGTCAGCCGTCAGATCAGCGGTGTTCTGGATGTTGAAGATCCTATCTCCGTTGAATACACCCTTGAAGTTTCCTCGCCTGGCATGGAGCGCCCGCTGTTCACTCTTGAGCAGTTTGCCCAATTTGCCGGTGAACAAGTGAAGATCAAGCTGCGCTCGCCTTTCGAAGGTCGACGCAATTTTCAGGGCCTTCTGCGCGGTGTAGAAGAGCAGGACGTCGTGGTGCAGGTAGAAGACCACGAGTTCCTGTTGCCGATCGATATGATCGACAAGGCCAACATTATTCCCAGTTTTGACTGAGACGCGGATCCCGCGGATCCAATGGCTTGCGAAAGGCGAGGCGTACGATGAGCAAAGAAGTACTGCTGGTTGTTGAGTCGGTATCCAATGAAAAGGGTGTACCGGCAAGCGTAATTTTTGAAGCGCTGGAGCTGGCTCTGGCCACTGCTACCAAAAAGCGTTTTGAAGACGAAGTGGACCTGCGTGTGGAAATCAACCGCCACACCGGTTCCTACGAAACCTTCCGTCGCTGGACGGTCGTCGAAGAGAATGATCTCGACGATCCGGCCATCGAGACCTGGCCAAGCAAGGTTGCCGAAACGCATCCTGGTGCCAAGGTCGGTGACGTCGTCGAAGAGAAAATCGAATCCATCGAATTCGGCCGCATCGCTGCACAGACTGCCAAGCAGGTCATCGTGCAGAAAGTTCGCGAAGCCGAGCGCGCTCAAGTGGTCGACGCCTATCGCGAGCGCCTGGGAGAAATCATCTCCGGCACCGTGAAAAAAGTCACCCGCGACAACGTGATCGTCGATCTGGGCAACAATGCTGAAGCGTTGCTGGCCCGTGAAGACATCATTTCTCGCGAAACCTTCCGTGTCGGCGTGCGTCTGCGTGCGCTGCTCAAGGAAATCCGCACCGAGAACCGCGGCCCGCAGCTGATCCTGTCGCGTACCGCGCCGGAAATGCTGATCGAGCTGTTCCGTATCGAAGTGCCGGAAATCGCCGAAGGCCTCATCGAGGTCATGGCCGCCTCCCGTGATCCGGGTTCGCGAGCCAAGATCGCCGTCCGCTCCAAGGACAAGCGCATCGACCCACAAGGTGCCTGCATCGGTATGCGCGGTTCGCGCGTCCAGGCGGTATCGGGTGAGTTGGGCGGTGAGCGTGTTGATATCGTGCTGTGGGACGACAACCCGGCCCAGTTCGTCATCAACGCCATGTCCCCGGCCGAGGTTGCGGCAATTATCGTTGACGAAGATGCCCATGCCATGGACATCGCCGTTGGCGCAGACAATCTGGCTCAGGCCATCGGTCGCGGTGGTCAGAACGTGCGTCTGGCCAGCCAGTTGACTGGCTGGACCCTGAACGTGATGACCGAATCGGACATCCAGGCTAAGCAGCAAGCAGAAACCGGCGACATCCTGCGCAACTTCATCGACGAACTGGAAGTCGACGAAGAACTGGCTCAGGTGCTGGTAGATGAAGGCTTCACCAGCCTGGAAGAGATTGCCTACGTACCGGTGGAGGAAATGCTCAACATCGACGGCTTTGACGAGGACATCGTCAACGAGCTTCGTGCTCGCGCCAAGGATCGCTTGTTGACCAAAGCCATCGCTACTGAGGAAAAGCTGGCAGACGCCCATCCGGCCGAAGACCTGCTCTCGCTTGAGGGTATGGACAAGGATTTGGCGATGGAACTGGCGGTGCGCGGCGTAATTACCCGCGAAGACCTGGCCGAGCAGTCTATTGACGACCTGCTCGACATCGACGGCATTGACGATGATCGTGCCGGCAAGTTGATCATGGCCGCCCGAGCCCACTGGTTCGAGTAATTAGGCGCGGCCTGAGGAGAGAAGTGCATGACGCAAGTCACGGTGAAACAACTGGCCGATGAGGTCAAAACACCGGTAGAGCGCCTGTTGCAGCAGATGCGTGAGGCAGGTCTGCCGCACACCGCCGCCGACGAAAATGTGACTGACAGTGAGAAGCAATCCCTGCTGACTCACTTGAAGAGCAGTCACAAGGCGAAAGTGGAAGAACCACGCAAGATCACGCTGCAGCGTAAAACCACCAGCACCCTGCGTGTGGCTGGTAGCAAGAGCATCAGCGTTGAAGTTCGCAAGAAGAAAGTTTTCGTACAGCGCAGCCCGGAAGAAATCGAAGCCGAGCGCAAGCGTGAACTGGATGAGCGTCGCGCAGTAGAAAATGCTGCCCGTCAGAAGGCTGAAGAAGAAGCCAAGCAGCGCGCCGAAGAAGAAGCGCGTCGCCAGCCTGCTGCTGCGCAAACCGCTGCCAGCGACGCCGTTGCGGCGCCGGCTGCCGCTGCCGAACCTGTTCGCGAAAGCGCACCGGTGGCTGCTGCTCCTGCTCCATCGGCTGACGTTCGCAACAAGCAGAACGAACAGCGCCGTCCGGACAAGCCACGTGCCGACGACAACAATCGTCGCAGCGGTGGTGGTGATGGCGAGCGCAAAAACGCTCCGCATCGCGCATCGGTCAAAGAAAAAGCCCCGGCGCCACGTGTGGCGCCACGCACTACCGACGAAGAAAGCGATGGCTTCCGTCGTGGTGGTCGCGGCAAGGCCAAGCTGAAGAAGCGCAACGCCCACGGTTTCCAGAGCCCGACCGGCCCTGTCGTGCGTGATGTGCAGATCGGCGAGACCATCACGGTTGGCGATCTGGCCAATCAGATGTCGGTCAAAGCGGCTGAAATCATCAAGTTCATGTTCAAACTGGGTACCCCAGCGACCATCAACCAGGTGCTTGATCAGGAAACTGCTCAACTGGTAGCCGAAGAACTGGGCCACAAAGTGACCCTGGTCAGCGACACCGCTCTGGAAGATTCCCTGGCCGAGTCCCTGAAGTTTGAAGGTGAGTCGTTCTCCCGTGCACCAGTCGTGACCGTAATGGGCCACGTTGACCATGGTAAGACTTCCCTGCTCGACTACATCCGTCGTGCCAAGGTAGCTGCTGGCGAAGCCGGCGGTATCACCCAGCACATCGGTGCATACCACGTTGAGACTGATCGCGGCATGGTCACTTTCCTCGACACCCCGGGTCACGCCGCGTTTACCGCAATGCGTGCCCGTGGTGCCAAGGCGACCGACATCGTGATCCTCGTGGTTGCAGCGGACGACGGTGTGATGCCGCAAACCATCGAAGCGGTTCAGCATGCTCAGGCAGCTGGCGTGCCGCTGGTGGTAGCAGTGAACAAGATCGACAAGCCGGGCGCCGATCTCGATCGCATCCGCAGCGAGCTGTCGGTTCACGGCGTGACTTCCGAAGACTGGGGTGGCGACACGCCATTCGTTCCGGTTTCGGCGAAGATGGGTACTGGCGTGGACGAGCTGCTTGAAGCCGTTCTGCTGCAGGCCGAAGTTCTCGAACTGAAAGCTACTCCTTCCGCTCCTGGCCGTGGTGTGGTGGTTGAATCGCGTCTCGACAAGGGTCGTGGCCCGGTGGCAACCGTGCTGGTTCAGGACGGTACGCTGCGTCAAGGCGACATGGTCCTGGTCGGTTCGAACTACGGCCGTGTACGTGCCATGCTCGACGAGAACGGCAAGCCAATCAAGGAAGCCGGTCCATCCATCCCTGTCGAGATCCTCGGCCTGGACGGTACCCCGGACGCTGGCGACGAGATGAGCGTGGTTGCCGACGAGAAGAAAGCCCGTGAAGTGGCTCTGTTCCGTCAAGGCAAGTTCCGCGAAGTCAAACTGGCTCGCGCTCACGCCGGCAAGCTGGAAAACATCTTCGAAAACATGGGTCAGGCCGAGAAGAAGACGCTCAACATCGTCCTCAAATCCGACGTCCGTGGTTCGCTGGAAGCGTTGAACGGTGCCTTGAATGGCCTGGGCAACGACGAAGTACAAGTGCGCGTCGTGGGTGGCGGTGTCGGTGGTATCACCGAATCCGACGCCAACCTGGCACTGGCTTCCAACGCTGTACTGTTCGGCTTCAACGTGCGTGCCGATGCCGGCGCTCGCAAGATCGTCGAGCAGGAAGGTCTGGATATGCGTTACTACAACGTGATCTACGACATCATCGAAGACGTCAAGAAAGCCCTGACCGGCATGCTCGGCAGCGATGTTCGCGAGAACATCCTGGGTGTGGCCGAAGTGCGTGACGTGTTCCGTTCGCCGAAGTTTGGCGCGATCGCCGGTTGCATGGTGATCGAAGGTGTCGTGCACCGTAACCGTCCGATCCGTGTACTGCGTGAAGACATCGTTATCTTCGAAGGCGAGCTGGAATCCCTGCGCCGCTTCAAGGATGACGCTTCCGAAGTACGTGCCGGCATGGAATGCGGTATCGGCGTGAAGAGCTACAACGACGTCAAAGTCGGCGACAAGATCGAAGTCTTCGAGAAGGTTCAGGTTGCTCGCAGCCTCTGACTCGCGCACTTCAAGGGCCACGATGGGCCGTAGCATGCAAATGCACGGCACAGCGTCCGGACTCTAAACGCAACGCCCGGTCTGGCTTTTGTCAGGCCGGGCGTTTGCCGCTTTCAGACCTTGCGGGTTTCACCGCTGGGCAGTAACAGGTAACAAATCATGGCAAAAGAATACAGCCGTACCCAACGTATCGGCGATCAGATGCAGCGCGAGCTGGCGCAACTGATCCGTCGCGAAGTCAAAGACCCGCGCGTCGGCCTGGTCACCATCACCGCTGTGGAAGTGTCCCGTGACGTCGGTCACGCGAAGATTTTCATCACCGTGATGGGTCAGGACAACGCTGAAGACATCGCGCAAAGCATCAAGGTGCTCAATGCCGCCGCAGGCTTCCTGCGCATGCAGTTGGCCCGCGAAATGAAGCTGCGCAGCGTGCCGCAATTGCACTTCCACTACGACGAATCCGTCGTGCGTGGCGCGCATCTGTCGGCATTGATCGAGCGCGCCGTGGCTGAAGACAATCAGCACGTTGCCGCTCCAGCACCTGAAGACACCAAGGAGTAATTCGGTGGCTCAGGTCAAACGTATCCGTCGTAACGTCAGCGGCATCATCCTGCTCGACAAGCCGTTGGGGTTCACCTCCAACGCTGCCTTGCAGAAGGTGCGCTGGCTGCTCAATGCCGAGAAGGCCGGGCACACCGGCAGTCTCGATCCGTTGGCCACCGGCGTGTTGCCGCTGTGCTTCGGCGAGGCGACCAAGTTCTCGCAATACCTGCTCGATTCCGACAAGGGCTACGAGACCCTGGCGCAACTGGGCAAGACTACCACCACGGCCGATGCCGAAGGCGAGGTTTTGCAGGAGCGTCCGGTGACCGTTGGTCGCGCCGATGTCGAAGCGGTTCTGCCGAAATTTCGCGGGCAAATCAGTCAGATACCGCCGATGTACTCGGCACTCAAGCGTGATGGCCAGCCGCTGTACAAACTGGCACGTGCAGGCGAAGTAGTGGAGCGCGAACCGCGTTCTGTTACTATTGCGCGCTTGGAATTGCTGGCCTTCGAAGGCGATACTGCGCGGCTTGCGGTGGACTGCAGCAAGGGCACCTATATTCGTACCCTGGTGGAGGATATCGGTGAGCAACTCGGTTGTGGTGCGTACGTCGCAGAACTGCGCCGGACCCAGGCCGGGCCTTTCACCCTGGCGCAGACCGTGACCCTCGAAGAGCTGGAAGCGGTACATGCCGAAGGCGGCAACGAAGCGGTCGATCGCTTCCTGATGCCATCGGACAGCGGCCTGCAGGATTGGCCGTTGCTGCACTTCTCTGAAGCGAGCGCGTTCTACTGGCTCAACGGCCAGCCGGTACGTGCCCCGGATGCGCCGAAGTTCGGCATGGTGCGAGTACAGGATCACAATGGTCGTTTCATCGGTATCGGTGAAGTGAGCGAAGACGGGCGCATCGCGCCGCGTCGCTTGATTCGGTCAGAATGACCGGAACCGGTCTGCGTTAAGCGGGCCGGCGAGTGTGGCTGTTAACAGGCATGGTCACTACTCATTTATAGATACAGGGATTTGTCCCTGGCCTGTTGAAGCTGTTTCCCTGAAACAGTTTCCTGATAAGGAAGGATTGCCTCATGGCTCTCGACGTTCAAGAAAAAGCTCAAATCGTTGCTGACTACCAGCAAGCTGTTGGTGACACTGGTTCGCCAGAAGTGCAGGTTGCACTGCTGACCGCCAACATCAACAAACTGCAAGGTCACTTCAAGGCCAACGGTAAAGATCACCACTCCCGTCGTGGTCTGATCCGCATGGTTAACCAGCGTCGCAAGCTGCTGGACTACCTGAAAGGCAAGGACGTAAGCCGGTACGCCGCGCTGATCGCTCGCCTGGGTCTGCGTCGCTAATCAGCGATTGCGCTATGAGGTTGGTGGTCTGTCGGGCGTCAGCGGTTTTCCGCTGGCGCCTTGCAGGCTCCCAGCCTCAAGTTTTATCTGCAGCATGGCTTTACCTGTAGCACCCGGACAATTGCCATCGGGCCGATTCCCGAGATTGCCCAAGAATTCGCAAGAAACCGTTTCCCCCAAGAGCCACAAAGAAGGTAGGACACCGTGAACCCGGTAATCAAAAAATTCCAGTTCGGTCAATCGACCGTTACCCTCGAGACAGGCCGTATCGCCCGTCAGGCCTCCGGCGCAGTATTGGTCACCGTTGACGACGACGTTAGCGTGTTGGTGACTGTTGTCGGTGCAAAGCAAGCCGATCCGGGCAAGGGCTTCTTCCCTCTGTCCGTTCATTACCAGGAAAAGACTTACGCCGCCGGTAAGATCCCTGGCGGTTTCTTCAAGCGTGAAGGCCGTCCTTCCGAGAAAGAAACCCTGACTTCCCGACTGATCGACCGTCCGATCCGTCCGCTGTTCCCAGAAGGCTTCATGAACGAAGTGCAGGTTGTCTGCACCGTCGTTTCCACCAGCAAGAAGACCGATCCGGACATCGCTGCGATGATCGGTACCTCGGCTGCCCTGGCCATTTCCGGCATTCCGTTTGACGGCCCGATCGGCGCCGCTCGCGTGGCTTTCCACGAAAGCACCGGCTACCTGCTGAACCCGACTTACGAGCAGCAGGCCGCTTCGAGCCTGGACATGGTCGTTGCCGGTACTTCCGACGCCGTGCTGATGGTTGAATCGGAAGCCAAAGAGCTGACCGAAGACCAGATGCTGGGCGCGGTACTGTTCGCTCACGACGAATTCCAGGTTGTGATCAACGCAGTTAAAGAACTGGCTGCCGAAGCCGCCAAGCCAACCTGGAACTGGGCTCCTGCGCCAGAAGCCACCGAACTGCTGGGCGCTATCCGTGCCGAGTTCGGCGAAGCGATCTCCCAGGCTTACACCATCACCATCAAGGCCGACCGTTACGCTCGCCTGGGTGAGCTGAAGGACCAGGTGGTTGCCAAGCTGTCCGGTGAAGAAGGCCAGCCAAGCGCTGCTGAAGTCAAAGCAGCCTTCGGCGAAATCGAATACCGCACCGTTCGCGAAAATATCGTTAACGGCAAGCCACGTATCGACGGTCGCGACACCAAGACTGTACGTCCGCTGAACATCGAAGTTGGCGTTCTGCCGAAGACTCACGGTTCGGCACTGTTCACCCGTGGCGAAACCCAGGCGCTGGTTGTGGCAACACTGGGCACCGCCCGTGACGCGCAACTGCTGGACACCCTGGAAGGCGAAAAGAAAGACCCGTTCATGCTGCACTACAACTTCCCGCCGTTCTCGGTAGGCGAGTGTGGTCGCATGGGTGGCGCCGGTCGTCGCGAAATCGGTCACGGCCGTCTGGCCCGTCGTTCGGTTTCGGCCATGCTGCCAGCCGCTGACGTGTTCCCGTACACCATCCGCGTGGTGTCGGAAATCACCGAATCCAATGGTTCGAGCTCGATGGCTTCCGTGTGCGGCGCTTCCCTGGCACTGATGGACGCTGGTGTACCGATGAAGGCACCGGTGGCCGGCATCGCCATGGGTCTGGTTAAAGAAGGCGAGAAGTTCGCCGTCCTGACCGACATCCTCGGCGACGAAGATCACCTGGGCGACATGGACTTCAAGGTAGCCGGTACCGCCAAAGGTGTTACTGCGCTGCAGATGGACATCAAGATCAAGGGCATCACCGAAGAGATCATGGAAATCGCTCTGGGCCAGGCCCTTGAAGCGCGCCTGAACATCCTCGGCCAGATGAACCAGATCATTGGCCAGTCGCGTACCGAACTGTCGGCCAACGCTCCGACCATGATCGCGATGAAGATCGACACCGACAAAATCCGTGACGTTATCGGTAAAGGTGGCGCGACCATCCGTGCGATCTGCGAAGAAACCAAGGCTTCGATCGACATCGAAGACGACGGCTCGATCAAGATCTTCGGCGAAACCAAGGATGCCGCAGAAGCTGCTCGTCAGCGCGTTCTGAGCATCACTGCAGAAGCCGAGATCGGCAAGATCTACGTCGGCAAGGTTGAGCGCATCGTCGACTTCGGCGCATTCGTCAACATCCTGCCGGGCAAGGACGGTCTGGTGCACATCTCGATGCTGAGCGACGCTCGCGTAGAGAAAGTCACCGACATTCTGAAAGAAGGTCAGGAAGTGGAAGTGCTGGTACTGGACGTGGACAACCGCGGCCGTATCAAGCTGTCCATCAAAGACGTGGCAGCTGCCAAGGCTTCGGGCGTTTAATCACCCCAACGCTTTAGCGCAATGAAGATGCCCCCGCCGTGCAAACGGCGGGGGCATTTTTTTATCTGAAATAAAGAAATTGTAGTTCTCAAAAGAAAACCATCAGACAACCCACAAATTTGCCGCAGCTCGAGACCGGTGCTAGGTTTAGCCCACCGCCCGTGTAGCTCAGCCGGTAGAGCAGCGCACTCGTAACGCGAAGGTCGCAGGTTCGATTCCTGTCTCGGGCAAAAAATTTTCGCCTTCGGTTTTATGCGTGGTGTTGGAGGTATTCGTTCAGTGCTTGACGTGTCAGATCATTCAACGACACATTTTGACGGGTTGCCGCCAGAGCCGCTGCTAAATGCAGATCGTGACCTATGCGAACATTGAACGATCCTTTGCATGGGATTTCAGGCTTCTGCCCGAGTTGCTCACAGGTTTGTAAATAGTCATCTACCGCCTCGCGAAAGGCTGCTTCCAGTTCAGCCACCGTTTGTCCTTCATAATTAACCAGCGCCCTGATGAAAAGGAGTTTTCCGAACAGGCACTTATCTTCCGTGCTCGCCTCGATAGAGCCAACATAGCCTTTGTAGTGCAGCTGGGAACTCATGGAATCAGGCCTCCTGTTTTCAGTTGCTCGATAATCTGGCGTCTTGCGTATGTTTTGATTTCATTTCCGGGATGTGGCTTGTGCAGGTTGATCAATGCGCTCGGATTCCCGTTGTCGAATTTGATCCTGCTACCGGATCCTTCCAGTTGGGAGTAACCAAGACGACCTAACAGAGTGACAAGCTCGGACCAAGTGAATGCGCTGTGCCCGTTGATTAGCTTGGCGAGAAGTTTTTCAGTCTTTGACATGCTGGCCTATGATTGCAACTGAATATAGTTGCCTGTTTTTGGGCGGTCAATGTGAAGGTTTCGTTCGTCGTAACCTCAAAAGCGATGGGTGAGGATTTATACGCAGTGGATTTCGCGCATGGAAACAGGAAACTGTAACCAAGCGAGTACCACTCTTCATTTCATTCCCCCGGTTGCACTGGCTTGCGTCTCTGTTAGGATTCCTTTGTCCCAGACAAGCAAGCACCGTTGTTTTCAGATGATCCACGAATGGTCCTGAAGGCCAGGAAAAACCGAGCTTCCAATGGCTTCCTGCGTCAGAGAGATCCTTGATGATCCAGATCCATCCTCCATTCCTAAGATCAGCGAGAACCCCATGACTGAATTGACCCAAGAGCAACGCCACGAACAAGCGCTGGAAAAATACCTTCTGGATGTGCCGGACCTGAAGGATGAGATCAAGGATCTGAGTCCCGATGATCAGAAAGACCAGATCCAGTGGGCCTTCGAAGACGAAGCCGAAGCGCAGGGCTTGCAGCCGTGGGAGCTGACCCTCAAGTACACGAGCACGCCGGAGGAATTCGAGGCGCAGCGCCTCGTGCTGCACAAGGAAGCGGCGGAAGTATTGGGTGTTGAGTGGGAAGAGTACTGCGAGATGAATAATCTCGTCGTATAAGAGCAGCTGCGAGCTTCTAGCTACAAGCTGCAAGTCAAAGCAGAGTCGCTTGGCTTGTAGCTTGTAGCTTGTAGCTTGCCGCTGCGTTTAGAGGCTCAGTCGCATCGACAAGTCCACCGCTTTGACATCCTTGGTCATCGCACCAATCGAAATGTAATCCACGCCCGTTTCGGCGATCGGCAGCAGCGTGCTTTCGTTGATGCCGCCGCTGGCTTCCAGTTTCGCTTTGCCGGCGGTCAGGCGTACCGCTTCGCGCATGTCGTCCAGGCTCAGTTCGTCGAGCATGATGATGTCGGCGCCGGCTTCCAGCGCCTGCTTCAGCTCTTCAAGACTTTCCACTTCGATCTCCACCGGTTTGCCCGGGGCGATCTTGTGTGCGGCGGCCACGGCTTCGGCGATGCCACCAGTGGCGGCGATGTGGTTTTCCTTGATCAGGAAGGCGTCGTAGAGACCGATGCGATGGTTGTGGCAGCCGCCGCAGGTTACGGCGTATTTCTGTGCCAGACGCAGGCCGGGCAGGGTTTTGCGGGTGTCGAGCAACTTGACCTGCGTCTCGCCGACGAAGTCTGCCAGGTACTGCGCGCGCGTCGCCACGCCGGACAGCAACTGCAGGAAGTTCAGCGCGCTGCGTTCACCGGTCAGCAGTGAGCGCGCCGGGCCTTCCAGATGAAACAGCGGCTGATTGGCTTTGACCCGCTGGCCGTCGACCACTTGCCAATGCACCGCCACACGCGGATCGAGCTGGCGAAACACCGCATCGACCCATGCGGTGCCGCAGATGACGGCGTCGTCACGGGTGATGATGGTGGCTTTGGCCAGGCGTTCGGCCGGGATCAGTTGCGCGGTGATGTCGCCGCTGCCGACGTCTTCGAGCAACGCACGGCGCACGTTGTTTTCGATTTCGGCGGTCAGATCGGCGAGACGTAGATTCGGCATAACGGACTCCACAAACAAAGTGGTTCGATTATAGGGGCAGGGCGTGAGCCAACCCAAGGCGAGAACGTGCGTGCCTGGCGCATCTGGTCGATTTTCCTGCGCTGAGTGCGAGGTGTATGACGTATAGGGGAAACCCTGAGGCCTATAGCATCGTCGACCTCTTTTGCCAGATAATCCGCCTTGTATTTGACGTCATGGCTTTGACGAACGACTCCGCTGGGGCAGTGTCGAAAGCGACGAACCGAATCACCGTTCCAGGAGGCTTGGATGCGCAACGACGGGAAAGTGGTGCCTTTGCACCGGGCGACTGCCGATCTGGCGGACCACTCGCCGCTTGCCCGCTTGCCGGTGATTCTGTTGCAGGTTCGCGACAAGGCTGCGCAGCAGCTGCGCCACGATTTGCAGGAGCTGTTCGATAACGCCGACGACACGCTGTTCGAAATGGCCGACCGGGCGCGCAACGACGTCGATCAGAACATCTTTTTCGAAGCCATGCGCGACCTGCGCCTCAAGCGCAAGAATATCGAGCGCGGCTTTCTTGAACTGTTCTTTGAAGCCTTCGCCGGCCTTACCCAATACGACCCCGCCGCCAACACCCTGCCACGCACGCCGGTGGTCGAAGAGTCGGCGCCGCGCACCGATGCCATGGAGCGTACCGTCGCCGTGCAGACCATGGTCAGTCGCGTGCTCAAGCGCGACGGCTTCGCTCTCGATCAACTGACCGCACGCTTCAGCTCGATGCTCGGCAAGCGTCTGGACGATCAGCACAACCCGCTGAGTCCGGCGATGCTCTGCGAATATTTCCTGCAGGCCGGGCGTAACCTCGGCGTCGAGATCAAGGTCAAGCTGATCCTGCTCAAGCTGTTCGAACGTTACGTGCTGGCTGACACCGAGCAGCTGTATGGCGAAGCCAATCAGCTGTTGCTCGCGACCGGCGTGTTGCCACATCTGAAGCCCGCCGTGGCTCGTCGCATGGTCGAGCCTGCGGACAGCGACACATTGATTGAAGATCTCGACGAGCCGCCAGCGGACGAAGGCATCGAGGAAGTGTTCGCAGCGATGCAGCAATTGCTCGCCCAGGTGCGCGGCCGCGTCACACCGACCCTGGAGCCCGGCGCCCCGGCGCATCCGATCAACACCCGCGACCTGCTGCGGTTGTTGTCGCACTTGCAGCAATACGTACCGGCGCTTGAGGCTCAGGAGGATTTCGATCTGCGCCATCAGCTCGAACAACTGCTGACCCGGGTCAGCGTCAGAAGTGGCCGCTCCCGCGTCGTCGCGACTGCTGACGAAGATGTGATCAACCTGATCGCCATGGTCTTCGACTGCATCCTCGACGATCGCAACGTGCCTGACGCGCTCAAGGCGCTGATCGGCCGATTGCAGATTCCGATGCTCAAGGTCGCCGTGCTGGACAAGAGTTTCTTCAGCCGCAGCACGCACCCGGCGCGGCGCCTGCTCAACGAAATCGCCGAGGCCGCAATGGGCTGGAGCGATTGCGACGGCGCTGAGCGCGACAGCCTCTACGTGCGCATCGAGCAAGTGGTGCAGCGTTTGCTGAGCGAGTTTGTCGACGACCCGGCGATCTTCTCCGAACTGCTCGCCGACTTCCTCGCCTTCACTCAGGAAGAACGCCGTCGCACTGAACTGCTGGAACAACGCTTGCGGGACGCCGAGGAAGGCCGGGCGAAGGCCGAGCTGGCTCAGCGGCGTGTCGCGCAGGCGTTGCAACAGGCGCTACTGGGCAAAGTGCTGCCGGCGACGGTGGTGAGTTTCGTCCAGCAGGCCTGGAGCAAAGTGCTGTTGCTGACCTGCCTCAAGCACGGCGATCAGTCCGCCGAATGGCACGCCGACGTGCAGACCATGGAACAGTTGGTCTGGAGCGTGCAGCGCCATGACGACGGCGAATCCAGCCTGCGCCTGCTGGCACTGGTCCCGGGTTTGCTCAAGTCACTGCGCGATGGCCTGAGCAGCACCGCGTTCGACCCGTTTGCCACCAGCGAATTTTTCAGTGAGCTGGAGGCTCTGCACGTACGCGTGCTGGAACGTTCCGACGATGCCGAGCACAGCGCCATGCCGCTGATCGAAGTCACGCCCGAGGTCTTGCAGCACAGCGCCGACCAGGCAGCAGCCACCCCGGCGCCGCGCCTGGCGCAAGACGCTGCCAGTCTGTCTCAGGTCGAGCAGTTGCGTGTGGGCCACTGGGTGGTGTTCGACGCAGACGACGAACAGAGCTTGCGTTGCAAACTCGCCGCGATCATCGAAGAGACCGGCAAATATGTCTTCGTCGACCGCACCGGGACGAAGGTGCTGGAGCACAGCCGCACCGACCTCGCCTTGGCTTTCAGCCGTGGCGCCGCGCGTGCGCTGGATGACACCTTGCTGTTCGACCGCGCACTGGAATCGGTGCTGGGCGACCTGCGGCGACTCAATCGCGGCAAGTGATCGCGCGGCGGGGGCGGATCGCGGCATACTGGGCGCCCACATGGTCGGCGTTGAAGGAATCGGTATGCAGTTGGATCCCGCGAGCGGGTGGTGTCATGGCGTGCAGATCTGCCCGTCGCCCAACTTCAATGAGCGCCCGGCGGGCGAAGTGTCCCTGTTGGTCATCCACAACATCAGCCTGCCGCCGGCGCAATTCGCCACGGGCAAGGTGCAGGAATTTTTCCAGAATCGTCTGGATGTCACCGAACACCCGTACTTTGCAGGCATCGCTGACCTGCGCGTCTCGGCGCATTTTCTGATCGAACGTGACGGCAAGGTCACCCAGTTTGTCTCTTGTCTTGCGCGGGCGTGGCATGCAGGCGTTTCAGTGTTCGAGGGTCGTGAAACCTGTAACGATTTTTCCGTCGGCATCGAGCTGGAAGGCACCGATGATCTGCCGTTCACCGACGAGCAATATCGCGCGTTGACTGCGCTGACCCGGCAGTTGCAGAAACGTTTTCCGGCGATCACCGCTCAGCGTATCTGTGGCCACAGCGATATCGCTCCGGGGCGCAAGACCGATCCGGGACCAGCATTCGACTGGGCACGCTACCGCGCAGCCCTGGCAAAAGAGGAAGGACAATGAGTTTTCTGGTGTTACTGCTGGCGGTGTGGATCGAGAAGTTTTCGGCCCTGCGCCATCGGCTTCAACGCGACGGCGGATGGATCCGCGAACTGCACAAACTCGAAAACAGCAAACGGCTGGCCAGGCAACCGTGGCTGGTGCTGACGATTCTGGTGCTGTGCCCGGTGGCGTTGCTGGCGCTGTTGCTGCTGGTGCTGGAACCGGTGGCGTACGGTCTGCTGGCGCTGCCGGTGCATTTGCTGGTGGTGATTTACAGCCTCGGGCGTGGCGACCTGCTCGGCGGCCTCGGACCGTTCCGCGACGCCTGGCGCCGTGAGGATCTGCAAGCGGCGGCCCACGTGGCCAAGCGCGACCTGGACATCTGCGCCGACAGCGGCGAGCAATTGCTTGAACAAGTGCAGGGGCATCTGCTGTGGCAGGCCTATCAGAGTTTTTTTGCGGTGATCTTCTGGTACTTCCTCCTCGGTCCGGTGGCGGCATTGGCCTATCGCTTGCTGGCGCTGGCCGAAGAGCACGGCAGCAATCCGGCGCTGGTCGAGCGTGCTGCGCAATTGCGTCACGCTTTCGATTGGGTGCCGGTGCGTTTGCTGGCGGCGAGTCTGGCCTTGGTCGGCAACTTCGTCGCGGTCAGCCGGGTGATGCTGCATGAGCTGCTGAACTGGAACATCAGTGCTGCGCAGTTGATCAACAAGGTCGGCCTGGCAGCCGGGGAAGTTCCACCGCCAGTGGTCGGCCCGGACGGCATCAACACCCTCGATTGCCTGTGGGAACTGCTGCTGCGCGCGGCGGTGCTGTGGTATGCCGGGTTTGCCTTGTGGACGGTTCTGGTTCACTGATAAGCCAGCGTGAAACTCATTGTGGCGAGGGGATTTATCCCCGATGGGCTGCGTCGCAGCCCTGAAAACCCTGTTCCACCATGCATCAGTAACCATAAGTTACAAAACCTCCCGCCGATTTACGCTATACAGAGATAGCGCCCGATAGTGGCTATCTGCTGTCGTCCCGCGCCTGCCAATAAAAACAAGAAAAACCAAGGGAGACTTCCAGTGAAGAGCTTGCTCTATCCCGCCGTCTCGCTGATGAACCGTCTGAGCTTCGGCATGAAGTTCAGCCTGATCAGCGTGCTGTTCCTAGTGCCGATGCTGGTGACCAATTTCTATCTGGTACGCGACTCCTATCGCGAATTTCAGGGCACTCGCGTCGAACTGCGAAGCCTCGACCTGTTGGGCAGCAGCCTGACCCTGCGCCGGGATCTGGAAACCCTGAACAATCTGGTGCAGATCGACGTCACCCTCGGCCAGTCCGGCAAGGCCGGCAATGTCGAAGCGCAGATCCAGACGCTGGAGCAGGCTGTGCTCGCGCGCCTCGAAGGGCTGACGGCGATGACCGAAGATCCCGAGCAGATCAAGCAGTTCGAGGCCAAGCGCGATGAAATGATCGCCGCGTTCAAGGCCCAGCAGGCGGAGAGCTCGCTGCAAAGCAAAAGCGCGTTGATCGGCAAGTTGCTGGCCAGTGCGCAGATTTTCAGCCAGATCATCACCAGTCAGGCCGGGTTGAGCCGCGACAACCAGAGCGACATTCGTCAGCTCAGCGAACTGGTCACGCTGATTACCCCCAGTGTCACGCAAACCCTCGGCGAAGGCCGGGCGATGGGTTCGTATTCGTTGGGCCAGGGCTTTCTCAATAGTTCCTCGAGCACGCGTTTTGACGAGTTGTTGGTGCAGCTCGAAAAACTCCAGGCCGAGTACGCCCTGAAACTGCAAGACGCCCTCGGCTCCAGCAACGCCGCACGCGAATCCCTTAGCGCGCAGGCTGACACCAGCAAGGCTTCGCTCAAGCAGGCCAGCGAGCTGTTCGAAGAACAAGTGGTGATGGCCGACACCCTCGATGCGCCGTGGCAGGCATTCTACGATCAGGTCACCGGGCTGATGGAGCACACCTACCAGCTCAATCAGGCCACGCTGAAATTCCTCGACCACCAGTTGCAGCAGCGACTGGCGCAGAACCGCACGCACATGATTCTGCAAGCCTCGGCGCTTTCGGTGGTGTTCGTGCTGATTTTCTATCTTTATGGCGGTTTCTACGCCTCGACCCGGACCACCCTGAAAAGCCTGGGCGCGATGATGGACAAGGTCGCGGCCGGTGACATGACCGTCAACTTCAAGGCCAGCAGCCGCGATGAGCTGGGCGAGTTGGGCGAGGTGTTCAACGGTACGGTGAAGAAGATTCACGACTTGATCGAACGCGTGGGCCACACCGTTGGCGAAGTCGAGCGCCAGGCCGTGCAGGTCGAAAGCGTCTCGGCGCAGAGTAATCAGGCTGTCGCTGGGCAGCGCTCGCAGATCGAACAAGTGGCGACGGCGATGAACCAGATGTCGGCGACTTCAATGGAAGTCGCGCGCAGTGCTGCTGCGGCGGTGAGCAGCGCCCACAGCGTCAACGACGAAACCCTCAGCGGGCGCGGGCTGGTGGAATCGCAGCAGGGCAGCATTGCCGCGCTGGCCAGCGAGATTGATCAGTCGGTGCTGGTGATCAATCAACTGGCCAGCGACAGCCAGTCGATCAGCCGTGTACTGGAAGTGATCAAGAGCATCGCCGAACAGACCAATCTGCTGGCGCTCAACGCTGCGATCGAAGCGGCGCGAGCCGGCGAGCAGGGGCGCGGCTTTGCCGTGGTCGCAGATGAAGTGCGCACGTTGGCCAAGCGCACCCAACAATCGACCGAAGAAATCGAGCAGATGATCGCCAAGCTGCACGGTGGCGTCGGCGCGGCGGTGAAGGCCATGGGCGTCAGCCATCAGATGGCCAACGGCACGGTGGGCCAGTCGGAGAAGGTCCAGCAGGCGCTGGAGAACATTCTTGGCGCGGTGGGCATGATCGTCGATCAGAACCAGCAAATCGCCGCTGCCGTCGAACAGCAGACTGCCGTGGCCCATGACATCGACCAGAACATCGTCGAAATCAACCGCGCCGGCGAACGCACAGCACAAGGCGCACACCAGACCGAAGATGCCAGCCGTGCGCTGTCGGCGCAGGTGGTTGAGCTCAAACAACTGATCAGCGCGTTTCGTGTCTGAAAGGCTGGAACCGGATCAAAAATGTGGGAGCGAGCCTGCTCGCGAAGGCGGTGGGTCAGGCATTGACGACGTCACTGCCAGATTGCTTTCGCGAGCAGGCTCGCTCCCACAGGGGATGGCGGTGTTACCAGCCGAAGACTTCGCAGCAGTTGGCGGTGCTGGCGTTGGCCAGTTGTTCAGGCGTGATATTCATCAGCTCGGCCAGCGCCGCACAAATCGCCGGCAGATGCGCCGGGCTGTTGCGCTGGCCGGGGAACATGGCGGGGGCCATGTCTGGTGAGTCGGTTTCCAGTACCACTGATTGCAGCGGCAGTTCCGGCAGCACCCGATGCATGCGCAGCGCCTGCGGCCAGGTCGGTGCGCCGCCGAGACCCAGTTTGAACCCGAGCTTGATGTACTCCCGTGCTTCCTCACGGCTGCCGGCGAAGGCGTGGATGATGCCGGCGCGTTTGAGCTTGAAGCGCTTGAGCGTGGCGATCACCGCTGCGTGGCTGCGGCGTACGTGGATCAGCGCCGGCAACTCGAAGTCCGCGGCCAGTTGCAGCTGCGCTTCGAACAACGCCTGTTGCCGTTCGCGATCGAGGTTTTCGATGAAATAATCCAGACCGATCTCGCCCACCGCACACAGCTGCCGATGCCCGCGCAAGCGCTTCAGCCAGTCACCCAGCGCGTGCAAATCCTCGGGGCGATGCTGATCGAGAAACACCGGGTGCAATCCGAACGCCGCGTACAGATCGGCATCGCTCTGCACCAGATCCCAGACCCGTTGCCAGTTGCCCTGATGCACCCCCAGCACGACGATGCGCTGCACGCCGAGGGCACGGCTTTCTGCCAGCAGCGCCGCGCGATCGGCGTCGAAGTCGGGGAAGTCGAGGTGGGTGTGGCTGTCGATCAGCTCCACGATTCAGTCCCGATGAATACGCTGCTTGAAAGTTCGCGCAATGGCTTGCACGCCCGGTTGGTAGTCGTCCTGCTCGACGGCTGCCAGGGCCAGTTCCAGCGCCTTGTCGGCGATCAACTGGTGTTGCTGGGACATGGCGTTGACCGGCAGCGGCAGGAAATCCAGCAACTGCGTGTCGCCGAACGTGCCCAGGCGCAGCGGCCGCGATTTCAGCGGGAAATCATGCAGCGCATCGAACACGCCTTGCAGCAGCACGTAGGAGGTGGTCACCAGCGCGTCAGGCAAATGCCCCAGACGCTGCAGGAGTTCTTCCATCAGTTGCTTGCCGCACTCACGGCTGAACGACTCGGCGTGCTCGACCAGCACCTCACCTTTGAAATCTTTGAGAGCCTCGCGGAAGCCGGCGGCACGCTCCTGGCTGATGCTCAGCTCCGGGCGGGCGCCGAGCAGCACGATCTGCTTGGGCTGCGGATCGAGCAGGCTCTGGGTCAGATGCAGGCTGGCCTCGCGGTCGTCGCTGATCACCGAGCAGAAATGCTCCGGTTCCATGACCCGGTCGATGGCGATGATCGGCAGACCCTTGGCCTGCAACTGGCGATAGCTGTCATCACCGGCCGGCAGGCAACTGGCGACGATCAGCGCATCGCAACGGCGGGCGCGGAACAGTTGCAGCAACTGGCGCTCGCTGTCCGGCGCATCGTCGGAACTGGCGATCAGCAATTGATAACCGCGCGCCCGCGCGCCTTGTTCGAGCAACTTGGCGATCCGCGCGTAACTGGGGTTTTCCAGATCCGGCAGGATAAAACCCAGGGTGCGCGTATGCCGACTGCGCAGGCCGGCCGCTTGCGGATTGGGCGTGAAGCCGTGCAGATCGACCACCGCGCGCACGCGCTCGACGGTCGCGTTGCTGATGCGTTGCTGTTCGGCCTTGCCATTGATGACGTAGCTGGCGGTGGTGACGGAGACGCCGGCCAACCGCGCGATATCACTGAGTTTCAACCCGGTATTTCCTTGTTTTTTCGAGCATGCCGCGACATTTTCGCCAATCCTACCCGATAAGGGCAGTCGACTTATTGCCTGGGCAGATCCGACCAGTTGGACTTCAAGGATGAGACATTATCGAGTAACGTGCCGATCAATCTAGATTAAACGTTTCAGCAAGCGTATTTTCTACGTTTTAGACGCCTTTGGCCGGTCCTGCCGTGAAACCGCCAAAACTGCCGCTGAAAAGCGCGGCAGAGCGCCTAAGCTGTGAACCATTCAAAACAATACCTGGCGTTGAACTGCGCCAAAAAGGAGATCGCATGCTCGAGCTCACTATAGAGCAGATATCCATGGGCCAGTCGGCCGTGGATAAACCCGCTGCCCTGCAATTGCTGGCCAGTCATCTGGTCGCCGACGGTCTGGTTGCCGACGGCTACCTCGCCGGCCTGCAGGCCCGGGAAGCCCAGGGCTCGACCTTTCTCGGTCAAGGCATCGCCATTCCCCACGGTACGCCGGAAGCCCGCGATCAGGTATTCGCCACCGGCGTGCGCCTGATGCAGTTTCCTGATGGTGTCGATTGGGGCGATGGCCAGATCGTTTATCTGGCCATCGGCATCGCGGCGAAATCCGATGAACACCTGCGCCTGCTGCAACTGCTGACCCGCGCCCTCGGCGAGACCGATCTGGGCCAGGCCTTGCGTCGCGCCAGCTCCCCCGAAGCGCTGCTTAAACTGTTGCAAGGCGCGCCGCAGGAACTGGCGCTGGATGCGCAGATGATCGGCCTCGGCGTGTCGGCCGATGATTTCGAAGAACTGGTCTGGCGCGGCGCACGTCTGCTGCGTCAGGCGGAATGTGTGAGCAACGGCTTTGCCGGCGTGTTGCAGCAGGTTGAAGCGCTGCCACTGGGCGACGGCCTGTGGTGGCTGCACAGCGAGCAGACCGTGAAGCGTCCGGGACTGGCGTTCGTCACCCCGGACAAACCGATGCGCTACCTCGGCCAGCCGCTCAGCGGACTGTTCTGCCTGGCGAGTCTGGGCGAAGCGCATCAGGCTCTGCTCGAGCGTTTGTGCGCGTTGCTGATCGAAGGTCGTGGTCACGAATTGGGCCGCGCCACCAGCAGCCGCAAAGTCCTCGAAGTGCTGGGCGGTGAATTGCCTGCCGATTGGCCGAGTGCACGTATTGCCCTAGCCAATGCCCACGGTTTGCATGCGCGGCCGGCGAAGATCCTCGCGCAACTGGCGAAGAGTTTCGACGGCGAAATCCGCGTGCGCATCGTCGACAGTCAGGACAGCGCCGTGTCGGTCAAAAGCCTGAGCAAACTGCTCAGCCTCGGCGCCCGGCGCGGTCAGGTGCTGGAGCTGATCGCCGAGCCGAGCATCGCCGCCGATGCCTTGCCCGCCCTGCTCGCGGCGATTGAAGAAGGCCTCGGTGAGGAAGTCGAGCCGCTGCCGGCCATGAGTCAGCAGCGCGAAGTGATCGCCGACATCGCCGAAGTGCTGGTGGCTCCGGCCTCCGGCAGCCTGTTGCAGGCGATTCCTGCCGCACCGGGCATCGCCATCGGCCCTGCGCACATTCAGGTGCTGCAAACCATCGATTACCCGTTGCGCGGCGAATCTGCCGCGATCGAGCGCGAGCGCCTCAAGCAAGCGCTGAGCGACGTGCGCCGCGACATCCAAGGCTTGATCGAACGCAGCAAGGCCAAGGCGATCCGCGAGATTTTCATCACTCACCAGGAAATGCTCGACGACCCGGATCTGACCGACGAAGTCGACACCCGCCTCAAGCAAGGCGAAAGCGCCGAAGCGGCGTGGATGGCAGTGATCGAAGCGGCCGCCAAACAGCAGGAGTCGCTGCAGGACGCTTTGCTCGCCGAGCGTGCCGCCGATCTGCGTGACATCGGTCGTCGCGTGCTGGCGCAATTGTGTGGCGTGCAGACCGCGAACGAACCTGAGCAACCGTACATTCTGGTGATGGACGAAGTCGGCCCGTCCGATGTCGCGCGCCTGGATCCTGCGCGAGTGGCGGGGATTCTCACCGCGCGCGGCGGTGCTACCGCGCACAGCGCCATCGTCGCCCGCGCGCTCGGTATTCCAGCACTGGTCGGTGCGGGGGCGGCAGTGCTGTTGCTCGAACCGGGCACGCCGCTATTGCTCGACGGTCAGCGTGGCCGTCTGCATGTCGACGCCGATGCCGCGACCCTCAAGCGTGCCGCCGAAGAGCGCGACACCCGCGAGCAACGCCTGAAGATCGCCGCCGAACAACGCCATCAACCGGCACACACCACCGACGGCCACGCCGTCGAAGTGTTCGCCAACATCGGCGAAAGCGCAGGCGTGACCAGCGCGGTGGAGCAGGGCGCTGAAGGCATTGGTCTGCTGCGCACCGAACTGATTTTCATGGCCCACCCGCAGGCACCGGACGAGGCAACCCAGGAAGCCGAATACCGTCGCGTCCTCGATGGTCTGGCTGGACGGCCGCTGGTGGTGCGCACGCTCGATGTCGGCGGCGACAAACCGCTGCCGTATTGGCCGATCGCCAAGGAAGAAAACCCGTTCCTCGGCGTGCGCGGCATCCGCCTGACCCTGCAGCGGCCGCAGATCATGGAAGCGCAACTGCGCGCCTTGCTGCGCTCGGCTGACAACCGTCCGCTGCGGATCATGTTCCCGATGGTCGGCAGCGTAGAAGAGTGGCGCCAGGCCCGCGACATGACCGAACGCCTGCGTCTGGAAATTCCAGTCGCCGACCTGCAACTGGGGATCATGATCGAGGTGCCGTCCGCCGCACTGCTCGCGCCGGTTCTGGCCAAGGAAGTCGATTTTTTCAGCGTCGGCACCAACGACCTCACGCAATACACCTTGGCCATCGACCGTGGTCACCCGACGCTGTCTGCTCAAGCGGATGGCTTGCACCCGGCGGTGCTGCAACTGATCGACATCACCGTGCGTGCCGCCCATGCCCATGGCAAATGGGTGGGTGTCTGCGGCGAGCTGGCGGCAGATCCGCTGGCGGTGCCGGTGCTGGTCGGCCTTGGTGTCGACGAACTCAGCGTGTCCGGGCGCAGCATTGCCGAAGTCAAGGCGCGCATCCGTGAACTCAGCCTGTCCCAGGCGCAAACCCTCGCTCAACAGGCCCTGGCCGTGGGCAGCGCGAATGAAGTACGCGCATTAGTGGAGGCCCTGTAAATGGCCAAGATTCTCACCCTGACCCTCAACCCGGCTCTCGACCTCACCGTCGAGCTGTCACGGCTGGATGCCGGTCAGGTCAATCGCAGCGAGGAGATGCACACCCACGCTGCGGGCAAAGGCGTCAACGTCGCCCAGGTGCTGGCGGATCTCGGCCATCAGGTCACCGTCAGCGGCTTTCTCGGCGAAGACAATCAGCAAGCGTTCGAAACCCTGTTCGCCAAGCGCGGTTTCGTCGACGCGTTCATCCGCGTGCCGGGCGAGACGCGCAGCAACATCAAAGTCGCCGAACAGGACGGGCGCATCACCGACATCAACGGGCCTGGCCCGGTGGTTGATGCAACGGCGCAGCAAGCCTTGCTTGATCGCTTGCAGCAGATCGCACCGGGGCACGATGCCGTCGTGGTCGCCGGCAGTCTGCCGCGTGGCGTCACGGCGCAGTGGTTGCGCGAGCTGATTGAAAGGTTGAACGCGCTCGGCTTGAAAGTCGCTCTCGACTCCAGCGGCGAAGCCTTGCGCGCTGCGTTGCAGGCCAGCCCCTGGCTGATCAAGCCGAACACCGAAGAATTGGCCCACGCCCTTGGCTGCGAAGTGGTGTCGCCGATCGCCGAAGCACAAGCCGCCGCACGTTTGCATGCGCAAGGCATCGAGCACGTGGTGATCTCCCACGGCGCCGACGGGGTCAACTGGTTCAGTGTCGGCTCAGCCCTGCACGCCACGCCGCCGAAAGTCAGCGTGGCCAGCACGGTCGGTGCCGGCGATTCCTTGCTGGCCGGCATGCTCCACGGTCTGCTCAGCGCTGACACCCCCGAGCAAACCCTGCGCACCGCCACCGCGATTGCGGCGATGGCGGTGACCCAGATCGGTTTTGGCATCAACGACGCAGCGCAACTGGCGCAGCTCGAACAGGGCGTGCGCGTGCGCCCCCTGACAGAACAATAAGAGGGTTTGTGATGAAGTTAGCCATTGTTACGGCTTGCCCGAACGGCATGGTCACCAGTGTGCTGTGCGCGCGCCTGCTCGATGCAGCGGCGCAGCGTCAGGGCTGGAGCACCAGCGTTGAAGTGGTCGATCCGGCACACCCGGAACGCGAATTGTCGGCGGCGACCATCGAAGCCGCCGAGTGGGTCTTGCTGGTCACCACTGGCGCGGTGGACATGAGTCGCTTCGTCGGCAAGCGCGTGTTCCAGATCGCTCCGGCGCAGGCCTTGCAGGATGTCGAAGCGGTACTGCGTCGCGGTGCTGAAGAAGCCGAAGTCTACGTGGCCAGCGCAGTCGAAGCGGCGATTGACGCGCCCCGTGCGCCACGCATCGTCGCCATCACGGCCTGCCCGACCGGCGTCGCCCACACCTTCATGGCCGCCGAAGCGTTGCAGCAGACTGCCAAGCGTCTGGGTTATGAGTTGCAGGTCGAAACCCAAGGCTCGGTCGGCGCGAAAACACCACTCAGCGCAACGGCCATCGCCGAGGCTGACGTGGTGCTGCTGGCGGCGGATATCGACGTCGCTACCGAGCGTTTCGCCGGCAAGAAAATCTATCGCTGCGGCACGGGCGTTGCCCTGAAGCAATCCGAAGCGACCCTGAAAAAAGCCCTGGCCGAAGGCGCAGTGGAAAGTGCGGCAAGCGACGGCAAGGCTCCGGCCAAGTCGGAAAAAACCGGCGTCTACAAACACTTGCTCACGGGTGTGTCGTACATGCTGCCGATGGTGGTGGCGGGTGGTTTGCTGATCGCGTTGTCCTTCGTGTTCGGCATCACCGCTTACAAGGAAGAAGGCACGCTGGCGGCGGCGCTGATGCAGATCGGCGGCGAAACCGCGTTCAAGCTGATGGTGCCGCTACTCGCCGGGTACATCGCCTACTCGATCGCCGACCGCCCGGGCCTTGCGCCGGGAATGATCGGCGGCTTGCTCGCAGGCACTCTGGGCGCCGGATTCATCGGCGGGATCATTGCCGGTTTCATCGCCGGTTATGCCGCCAAAGCCATCGCCCGCTATGTGAAATTGCCGCAGAGCCTGGAAGCGCTGAAGCCGATTCTGATCATTCCGTTGCTGGCCAGTCTGGTCACCGGCCTGGTGATGATTTACGTGGTCGGCAAACCGGTCGCCGGCATGCTCGCCGCGCTCACCCAGTTCCTCGACAGCATGGGCACCACCAACGCGATTCTGCTCGGCGTATTGCTCGGCGGCATGATGTGCGTCGACCTCGGCGGGCCGATCAACAAGGCTGCCTATGCGTTTTCGGTGGGGCTGCTGGCCTCGCAGAGTTACGCACCGATGGCCGCAACCATGGCCGCCGGCATGGTGCCGCCGATTGGTCTGGGCATCGCCACCTTCATTGCCCGACGCAAGTTCGCGCAGAGCGAGCGCGAGGCCGGCAAAGCGGCGTTCGTGCTGGGCCTGTGCTTTATCTCCGAAGGGGCGATTCCGTTTGCCGCGAAAGATCCGCTGCGGGTGATTCCGGCGAGCATCGCTGGCGGCGCGCTGACCGGCGCCTTGTCGATGTACTTCGGCTGCAAACTGATGGCGCCGCACGGTGGCTTGTTCGTGCTGGCGATCCCCAATGCGATCAACCATGCGCTGCTGTATCTGCTGGCGATTGTTGCGGGGAGCCTGGTTACGGCAGTGGTGTATGCGTTGCTCAAACGGCCGGAGGCTGTCGAGTTAGCGCTGGAGCCCGCCAAGGCCTGACCGACAACACCAAATCCCTGTGGGAGCGAGCCTGCTCGCGAATGCAATCTACCAGCGACATGTATGTAGACTGGCACACCGCTTTCGCGAGCAGGCTCGCTCCCACAATGGTTAGTGGTGTCATGGCGAGTTCATATAGGCGTGCTTAAGTTTTCCCTTTTGCAGGGAGAACACCATGAGCGATTTCAATCTCGGTCGGCGTCGCGTCATGCAAGCGGTCGGCGCCGGGCTGTTGCTGCCGGGGCTGGCGCCGGCGCTGATTGCCTCGGTCAAGGATCGTCCGCAACTCACCGACGGCGTGCAGTCCGGCGACCTGCTCGGCGACCGCGCGATGATCTGGAGCCGCAGCGATCGGCCGGCGCGCATGGTGGTCGAGTGGGACACCGGCAGCCTGTTCGGCAACCCGCGCAAATTCGTCTCGCCACTGGCCGATGCGCGCAGCGATTTCACCGCCCGCGTCGAACTCACCGGCCTGCCGGCCAACCAGGCAATCTTCTATCGCGTGCACTTCGAAGATGCGCAGAGCGGCGTCGCCAGCGAACCATGGTTCGGCCATCTGCGCAGTGTGCCAACGACAAAACGCGACATCCGTTTTGTCTGGAGCGGTGACACCGTCGGCCAGGGCTTCGGGATCAACCCGGACATCGGCGGGATGCGCATCTACGAAGCCATGCGCCTGCGCCTGCCGGACTTCTTTATTCACAGCGGCGACACCATCTACGCCGACGGCCCGGTGCCCGCGCAACTGACCACCGAAAGCGGGCGCATCTGGCGCAATATCACCACCGAAGCCAAGAGCAAAGTCGCGCAGACTCTCGACGATTATCGCGGCAACTATCGCTACAACCTGATGGACGAAAACATCCGCCGCTTCAACGCCGAAGTGCCGCAGATCTGGCAGTGGGACGATCACGAAGTGGTCAACAACTGGTCACCGGGCAAGCAGCTGGATGAGCGTTATCAGGAGAAAGATATCCACAAGCTGGTCGGCCGCGCGCGGCAGGCGTGGCTGGAATATGCGCCGATGCGTTTGCAAGCGGCGGACGGCGGCGGGCGCATTTATCGCAAGCTCAGCTACGGGCCGATGCTCGACGTATTCGTGCTGGATATGCGCAGCTATCGCGAAGCCAACGACGACAACCTCGGCTCGGCAAAACCGTTTCTCGGCCGTGAACAGCTGGACTGGCTCAAGCGTGAGTTGCAGGCATCGAAGGCGCAGTGGAAAGTCATTGCCGCCGACATGCCCATCGGCCTGGGCGTCCCGGACGGCGAGGTCAGCCCGGGCGTTGCGCGTTGGGAAGCCGTGGCCAACGGCGACCCCGGCCCGGCGCAGGGGCGTGAATTGGAAATCGCCGAACTGCTCGGCTTTCTGCGCGCGCAGCAGGTGCGCAATTTCGTGTTTCTGACGGCGGACGTGCACTACTGCGCGGCGCATCACTACCACCCGGACCGCGCCGCGTTTCAGGATTTCGAACCGTTCTGGGAATTCGTCGCCGGGCCGTTGAACGCCGGCAGTTTCGGGCCGAATCCACTGGACAAGACGTTCGGGCCTGAGGTGGTGTTCGAGAAAGCACCGCCCGCACAGAACACCTCGCCGTTTGCCGGGTTTCAGTTTTTTGGTGAGGTGAATATTGAAGCGCAGAGCGGGGAGATGAGCGTGGTGTTGCGGGATCTGGATGGGGTAGCAGTGTTTGAGCAGAAGTTGCAGCCTGTTTAATCACGCTGGGATCAAAAGCCCCTCACCCCAGCCCTCTCCCGGAGGGAGAGGGAGCCGACCGAAGTGTCTTGCGTCATGCATCGACCTGGAAGACCGAGGTGATTGTGGCTTTGGATTCAGTGAAGAACGCTCAGGT
>NZ_RCNZ01000065.1:54411-73293 GCF_004307525.1 Pseudomonas sp. Sample_21
CGACCTGGAAGACCGAGGTGATTGTGGCTTTGGATTCAGTGAAGAACGCTCAGGTCGGCGTCGATTTCAAGCATCCCCCAATCAGTCCCCTCTCCTTCTGGGAGGGAGAGGGCCGACCGAGGTGTCTTGCGTCATGCATCGACCTGGTAGACCGAGGTGATTGTGGCTTTGGATTCAGTGAAGAACGCTCAGGCTGGCGTCGATCTCAAGCATCCCCCAATCAGTCCCCTCTCCCTCTGGGAGGGAGAGGGGACTGAGGTGTCTTGCGCTATGCATCGACCTGGAAGACCGAGGTGATTGTGGCTTTGGATTCAGTGAAGAACGCTCAGGTCGGCGTCGATCTCGAGCATCCCCCAATCAGTCCCCTCTCCCTCTGGGAGAGGGCTAGGGTGAGGGTATTTTCCGCTCTGCCGCAATTCTGATGATCTGCTCCAATACATCATCCATCTGCTGAAGCACCTCAAGATTGCTGAATCGCACGACTTCAATGCCTTGTTGAGACAGGAAGTTCGACCGGCGCCGATCGTGAAGCACCCCGGCCGTCTCATAGTGCTGGCCACCATCCAGCTCAATCGCCAACCTCAACTCCACACAATAGAAATCCAGCACAAACGGCGGATACGGAAACTGTCGGCGAAATTTAAGGTTGGCGATTTGCCGGGAACGCAGGCGCTGCCAGAGCAGGTGTTCGCAATCTGTCTGGTTGGTGCGTAAGTGGCGGGCGAATTGGGCGAGGGTAGGGCGGCTTGGCATGGCTTCACGGTCCTTGTGAAGTTGAGTGGAGATTTAACAGTAGCCCATTTCCCTCATCGGAACGCGGCCCGCCCAGCTCTCTCCCAGGAGGAGAGGGAGCCGACCGCGGTGATTATGGCTATGGATTCAGTGAAGAACGCTCAGGTCGGCGTCGATCTCCAGCATCCCCCAATCGGTCCCCTCTCCCATTGGGAGAGGGCTAGGGTGAGGGGCTTTTCGCAGGCGTTAGTAAACGTCCCGGCGATAGCGGCCCTGTTCGATCAGGCGTTCGACTTCGGCGCTGCCGAGGATATCGTTGAGGGCCTGGTCTACGCCTGAGGCCATACCTTGAAGGCTGCCGCAGATATAGATCACAGCACCATCTGCCAACCATTTCTTCAATTCATCCGCAGACTCACGCAAGCGATCCTGCACATAAATCTTCTCAGCCTGATCGCGGGAAAACGCCAGATCCAGCCGCGCCAGATCACCATTGACCAGCCACTCTTCCAGCTCGGCGCGGCAGAGGAAGTCGTGCTCACGGTTGCGCTCGCCGAACAGTAGCCACTGTCGTTGCTGACCATCGGCAATGCGTGCCTTGAGCAGGCTGCGCAGGCCGGCCAGGCCGGTGCCGTTGCCCAGCAGGATCATCGGCACGGGTTCGTTCGGCAGATGGAAACCGCTGTTGCGCCGCACGCGCAGGCTGATGCTGCCGCCCACAGGCGCATGCTCGGTGAGCCAGCCGGAGCCGATGCCGAGGCTGCCGTCGTTGTGCTGTTCCTGACGCACGATCAACTCCAGCACGCCGTCAGCGGCAATCGAGGCGATCGAGTATTCGCGCATCGCCAGCGGCACCATCGCGTCGACCAGCGACTGCGCATGCAAACCGACCAGATGTGCGCGGTGTTCGGGCAATTGCCGTGAGGCGAGGGCCACTTCCAGTGGTTCGTCGATGCCGTTGACCTTCACCGGGGTTTCGCCACGAATGCCGAGGCCGTCGAGGAAATGTTCGATGGCCCACGGGCAGTTGCGTGGCAGCACTTCGACCAGGTCACCGGCCAGCCAACTGCGGGTGTCCGGGGCTTTGAGACCGAGCAGGTAGACCGGCGCACCGCTGCTGTCGGGGTTAATCAGTTCGCGACGGACCAGCGTCCAGTTGTCGTAGCTCGGTGCTTGCCAGGTTTCGCTCGGCGCCTGTCCGGTGAGCTGGCCGAGTTGGGTTTGCCAGTGACGCAGCGCATAAGGATCGCCGCTGTCGACCTCCACCGGGGCGAACAGGGTCTTGCCGCCGTGCTCGCCGAGCCATTGATGCAAGCGCTTGGCGAAGCCGCAGAAGTGCGCGTACTGCCGATCGCCGAGGCCGAGCACGGCGTAGTTGAGGCTGTCGAGTGTCGAGGCCTTGGCCAGCACTTTGCGCTCGAAACCACGGGCGCTGTCCGGTGCTTCGCCGTCGCCGAAGGTGCTGACCACGAACAAGGCGTTGTTCGACTCACGCAGATCCTGTTCGCTGAGATTGGCCAGCGGCTGCACGTTGACCGGCAATCCGGCGGCCTGCAATTGTCCTGCGGTCTGCCACGCCAGTTGTTCGGCGAATCCGCTCTGGCTGGCGAAACCGATCAGCCATGCCGAAGCATCGGCGGACGGTTGTGCGAGACCTTGGCGGGCATCCTTGATCTGCTTTTTCTTGCGCCGACGATCCAGATACAGCAGCCAGCCAGTGATGAAAAACAGCGGCATGCACACCGCCGCAATCGTCACGATGATGCGCCCGACGAGGCCGAAGTAGCTGCCCACGTGCAGCGCATAAATGCTGGTCAGCAGTTGGGCCTTGAAGCTTTTGTCGGCATAGCGGTCGACGCGTTTGACCACTCCGGTGGCCGGATCGAGGGTGATCTGGTTCAGCGCGCGGTCATGGGGCGAGCTGTCGAGCAGGTAGAACACCGTCGCCGGCTGGCCGGCCACCGCCGGCATGCGAATGTTGTACGCGGCCAGACCCGGGCCGGCAGCGCTGTAGATGCTGCTCCACATCGCTGCGTAGTCGGCGGTCGGTGCCGGACCTTCTGGCGCCGGGCCGCGACCGCCACGCACGCGTTCGTTTTGCGGTGCATCGGAAAGCAGTCGGGTCAGGCCTTTGTTGTACCACTCGTACGACCATGACAAACCGGTCAACGCCAGCAGCAGATACACCAGCAAACACCAAGTGCCGGCCACCGAATGCAGATCCCAATTGAACGCGCGGCCCTTCTTTTTCCAGTCCAGGGTCAACCACACGCGCCAGCTGTTCCACTGACGCGGCCATCGCAAATACAGGCCAGAGAGACAGAAGAACAACAGCATTAAGGTGCAGGCGCCGGTGATGTTGCGCCCGGTGTCGCCCATAGCGAGGAAGCGGTGCAGTTGCAGCATCAGGCCGAAGAAGTCCTGGCCGGTGGCATCGCCCTTGAATTCGGCAGTGTACGGATCGAAGTAGCGCATCTCGCCACGCCGTTCGCCTTTGGGTGGGGTGAAGTAAACGCGTGCGGCGTGACCGCTGTCGGTCTCGACCCAGAGTATCGCGACTTTCTTGCCGGACGCGGCTTCGATGCGCTCCACCAGTTCCACCGGCGGCAGCACGCCGGCGACCTGTTTTTCCACCTGCAGAACGGACGGATTCAGCGCGCGCAGGATCTCGTCCTGAAACGAATAGGCCGCGCCGGTGATGCCCATCAGAGCCAGCACCAGCCCTGCGGTGATGCCAAAAAACCAGTGCAACTGGAACAGGGTTTTCTTCAACACGTCACTCGCCGTCCGTTCGGAAATTGTCATCACGGCGCGCATTATGCCGTGGGTTATCAAGAAGCGTTTTGCGTAACACACAAAAGCCCCGTTCAACTGAATGAACGGGGCCGAGCCTCGCGGCACATTCCCTGTGGGAGCGAGCCTGCTCGCGAAAGCGGTGTGTCAGTCAGCATCGATGTTGCTGAAAGATTGCCTTCGCGAGCAGGCTCGCTCCCACAGGTTTTCACATCGGTCAGAAGTGGAAATTGGTGCTCAACAGCGCCGTGCGGCCCGCCGCCTGGTTGGCGAAGTGGGTCGAGAAGGCTTTGTCGTAATAGGTTTCGTCGGTCAGGTTCTGCACGTTGAGTTGCAGGTCGACGTTCTTGGTCAGCTTGTAGGCCGCCATCGCGTCGTAACGCACGTACGAATCGACCATCGTTGTATTGGCGACACTGCCGTAGACGTCGTCGACGTAGAACGCGCCACCACCGATCGTCAGCTTCGGCGTGACCTGATACGTGGTCCACAGGCTGGCGCTGTTTTTCGGTGTGTTCGGCAGATCGTTGCCGTCGTTGGCGCGACCCAGCGGGCCACCGTCAACCTGTTCGCTGTCCATGAAGGCGTAACCGGCGAACACCTGCCACTTGTCGGTGATCTTGCCGCTGGCCGACAGTTCGAAGCCTTGCACGCGGGTCTTGCCGGCGTTCTCGTACGAACTGGTGTCGACCTGCACGCGAGCGTTTTCCTTCTCGGTGCGGAAGATGTCGGCGGTCAGCGACAGGCGATCATTGAGCAGATCCCACTTGGTGCCGATTTCGTAGTTCTTGGTGGTTTCCGGCTCCATGTCGCTGCTCAGCAGGTTGCCGCTGCGATCCGGGGTGCCGCCCAGCGGGTTGCCTTCCTGGCCTTCGCCCAAAGTGTTGCCCGGCGGCGTCGCCGAGGTCGCGTAGGAGGCGTAGATGCTGCCGTTTTCCGCCGGCTTGTAGACCACGCCGAACTGGCCGGTGACGAATTCGCTGGTGTCATCACCCTTGGAGGTGGTGGTCCCTGCGGCGTTGTAGGTTTTGTAGTCGGTGTCGAAGTGGTCGTAGCGCAGGCCCATGTTCACCAGCCATTGCTCGGACAACTCCAGCGTGTCGAACACGTACAGTGCGTAGGTGTCGGCCTGGGTGTCGGTGCCGGCGTAGTTGCGCGAGATCGCACCGTTCCACGGATCGTTCGGGTTCGGGTTCGACAGCGAGGTGCAGTTGTAATTGCTCGAGGCACCAATCATCGCCGGTGTGCAGTTGCTGCTGGAAGGCACATTGGTCGTACGCGGCGTGGTGTCGGTGTTGACGTTGTACGAGGATTTCTCGCTCTGCTCGCGGGTGTATTCGACACCGGTGGAGAAGCTGTTCTTGAAACCGCCCACATAGAAGGTGCCGAACAGGTCGGTCTGGTTGGTGGTGGTTTCGGTGTTGCTCACCCGCGTGTTGGCCCGACGCCAGACGCTGCCGTTGTTGACGTTGCCCTTGCTGTCGTCCGGCTGGGTGAGGATGTAATCCTGCATGCTGCTGCCGTGGCGCAGGGTGTTCTTGATGGTCAGCGCATCGTTCAGGTCGTGCTCGATGGCGAAGGTCGCGGTGTCGGTGCGGCCCTTGCGGAAATCGCGATCCAGACCGTAGAAGTTGTCGTGATCGCCACCGGCGTACGGCTTGTCCGGGTTGGACTTGGTGCGTGCGGCCGAACCACCGGTTGGAATGGTGTACGGAATGCCCGAGTCCGGGGTGTCGTTGCTTTCCAGATGGTAGTAGTCGAGGTTGACGCGGGTGTCAGTGCCCAGACCGAAGGCCAGCGATGGTGCGATACCCCAGCGGTCGTAATCGACCTTGTCGCGACCGGCGACGTTGCTCTCGTGGCTCATCAGGTTGAGACGGCCGGCAGCGCTGTCGCTGAACTGGTAATTGCCGTCGAGGGTGTAGCGCTGGGTCTGGTCGGAGCCGTAGGTGAAGCCGCCGTCGAAGGAGTTGCCCAGATGGGCTTTCTTGCTCACCAGATTAATGCTGCCGCCGGCTGCGCCGCGACCGCCAATCGCCGAGTTCGGGCCTTTGCTGACTTCGATGTTTTCCACAGCGAAGATCTCGCGGCTCTGCGAACCGGTGTCGCGCACGCCGTCCAGGTAAGTGTCACCCTGAGCATCGAAGCCGCGAATGAATGGACGGTCGCCCTGCGGGTTGCCGCCTTCACCGGCGCCGAAGGTGATGCCCGGCACGGTGCGCAGCGCGTCCTGCATGTTCAGCGCGCCGGTGTCCTTGAGCACTTGTTGCGGGATGACGGTGACCGAGCGCGGGGTGTCGACCAGCGGCGCGGTGTACTTGGGCGAGGAGGCTTTTTCGACCTGATAGGAGGTCGAGTCCTGGGCTTCGCCGGTGATGGCGGTGGCGTCCAGGGCAATGGCGTTGCCGGAAGTTTTGCTGTCGGTTTTTTCCGCCGCGAAAACCATCTGCCCAGCGGAGCCGGCGGTGATTGCGACACCGATTGCCGAGGCGAGCAGACGTGGTGAACTGACCGGTAATTGTGCGTGTTGACGTGCCATTTTTATTCCCCTCCCCAAGGATTTGAGGCGGCGGAATATAGGGTAAACAGGTATTCGTATCAATTGCGAAACATTGTTATTCGCATTGAATTTACATTCTTTACAATTTGCCCTTACGGTTTCTGCTTGTTCATCCGTCTTGGGGGTTTTACACAGTCAATAAGAATCAATACCATTGCCGCCTTCTTGCCATCAGGTGACATCGCCATGCTGCTGCACATTCCCGGGCTGTTCGCAAAAGACGAAGTGCAGCGCATCCGCCAGGCCCTGGAGCAAGCGGATTGGGCCGACGGCAAGATCACCGCCGGCTTCCAGTCGGCCAAGGCCAAGCACAATCTGCAACTGCCCGAAGGCCACCCGCTGGCGAAGGAAATCGGCGCGGCGATGCTGGAGCGGTTGTGGAAAAATCCGCTGTTCATGTCTGCCGCACTGCCGCACAAAGTCTTCCCGCCGCTAGTGAACTGCTACACGGCCGGCGGCAGTTTCGATTTCCACATCGACAACGCGGTACGCCAGCCCAAGGGCAGCATCGAGCGGGTGCGCACCGATTTGTCGGCGACGCTGTTTTTCAGCGAACCGGAAGATTACGACGGCGGCGAACTGGAGATTCAGGACACCTACGGCACCCAGCGCGTGAAGCTGCCAGCCGGCGACATGGTGTTGTATCCGGGCACCAGTTTGCACAAGGTCAATGCGGTTACACGTGGTGCGCGTTATGCCTCGTTCTTCTGGACGCAAAGTCTGGTGCGCGAAGACAGTCAGCGCGCGTTGTTGTTCGAGATGGACGACGCGATTCAGCAACTCACGCAGGACATGCCAGATCACCCATCGCTGATCCGCCTCACCGGCACATATCACAACTTGCTGCGGCGCTGGGTCGAGGTATGAGTTTTCAACTGCGTCGCGAGGAAATCCTCAGCGGCGAACAACTCAGTGCCATGCTCGGCGAAAGTCCGGCCCGTGCTGCGCAGGCGATTTTGCTGGCAGCGGGTGAGGGCGAAGTTGAAGCGCAGGCGTTGCTTGGGCAAATCCTGCTCGACGGCCAGGGCATCGCCCAGGATCAAGCGCTGGCGCTGCGCTGGTTCGGCATCGCTGCCGGGCGCGGGCATCTGATGGCGCGCAATATGCTCGGCCGTTGTCATGAGCAGGGTTGGGGCATTGCTGCGGATGCGTCGATTGCTGCGCAGCATTATCGGATCGCAGCGGAGGCCGGACTGGATTGGGCGATGTACAACCTCGCCAATCTGCTGGCGACCGGGCGCGGGGTGGCGGTTGATCATCTGCAGGCGCTGGCGTTGTATCGGCGCGCGGCTGAACTGGGTCATGCGAAATCGATGAATCTGCTGGGGCGCTATCTGGAGGAAGGGCTGCTGTGCCCGGCGGATCCTTTGGCGGCGCGTGAGTGGTATCGGCGTTCGGCTGAGGCTGGGGATTTTCGCGGGCAGTTCAGTTTTGCGGCGGTGTTGGCGGGTGAGGGGCGGATCGAAGAGGCCCTCAATTGGCTGGGTGAAGCAATGAGCAAAGGCAATCTGGCTTTTCTTCGTGTCAGCAGTGAGTCACTGCTGGCCTCCCCGCATCCGGACATCCGCAGCATGGCTCAGGCCTACCGTCAGCGAATGACATTATTGGGTGCCCGGACCGTTGCCCCTCATCTGAGATGAAGGGCAACGGATGGCGATTAACCGCGTAGCCAGCGTCCCTGAAGCTTGTTCATATAGCTGCGCAGTGCCTGGCTGTTTTTGAGCACGAGTTCACCGCGTGCCAGGATGTCATCGCGTGGCCCATCCATGATCGTATCGGCAAAGGCATTCAGCGCGTCGACCAGTTTGTTGGTTTCACTGACATAAGTCTGTCGGTGGGGAATGACTTTTTGCGCGTCATTCAATTGCCGGGTTCTGTTGTCGTTTTCACGCAACTGGCTTGTCAGAGACGACACGCGTTCCTCACGTTGCGAGATGCGGTTCTGAATGACGTCCCGGGCTTTGGTCAGGCTCTGGTATTTGATCAGCTCGTTGGCCTCGTCCAGAAATTTGTTGGCAACAATGATCCCTGCTTCCATCGCGGCGCTTTGCGGCGTCGGTGTGTTATTGCCAAGCAAGGTCTTCAATTGATCCAGCAGTGGTTTCAGGCGGTCGATAATGGTCAGCTTCTCGAACTCATTGATCGCGTTGTTCAACACGAGCAAATCAGCATTCAGTTCAACAATGGGCGCTTGCTCGGTGATGAGTTGCTGCTCCAGTTCGACTTTGGCGTCGGCAAGTTCCGCGAGTCGGAAACGATTGTTGCTGATGTTTGCGCTCTGGACGTTGTAGACACCGTCTTCGAGTTTTGCGTGCAATTGCGAAATCTGGTCAGTGCACAAGTCCATCAGTTGGCTGGAGATTGTCGAGTAGACCTTGATGGCTTCATCGGTCTGGGTGTCTGCTTGACGCGCCATCAACGCTGTCAGGGCTTGCAGGTTCTCGCGCAGATCATCGGTTTCCAGTGCGACGATAGCGCTGGTTATGGCGTTGGCGGCCAGTTGATCGGCTTGGCCAACGGCTGCGTTGAGGCCAAGCAGCTCGTCGCCCAAGGCTTTGATGTACAAATTGGCGGAGCCCACAATCGCTTGATATCGGATGGCTTCACGACTGTCGTGAATTGTGGCTAGATCGGGGAGTTGGTAACTCGCTAGTGTCATAAGAATATCCTTTTCGTTGTTTTTTATAAATGTCAGTCGAATGCGGCGATCAGTGCATTCGAATTGGTTTGGATGGTCTTCCAGTTTTTCAAGACAACACGCAAACTTGAAACGAAGGCTCTGAGCGTGAGGAAGTCATGCATGCCCATTACTTTGTTTTTTGAAGCGTCGATGTATTCGGAGATTGACACCCAGATTGTTTCAAGTTGCGAGGTGCTTTGGATGGCGCCGTCAACATAAATTAAAAGACTGTCAAGGTCTGTGTGCAACTGCAGAAGAGTGCCGGCGAGAATGTTTTTTTGTTTAACCTGCTCCACCAGTTGGTCGCGTTGCTCGCGCAACGGCGCAATGTTTTTAATCTCGAATAATTCCAGCGTTTGATAAACACCCTGCGGATATGGACTCATAAAAGCCAGGAAGTGCTCGAAGAAATTGGGTTCGGCCTCTCGAATCTTCTCATCGAGGCGCGCTTGAGCTTTATCAATGGCCAGGTTCAAATCGGTGATCTGACGATTGATCTCGTTATTGTTAGCCAGTTTCATCTTGCTGCCGATGCCGGGAGCGACGGTATTGTTGAGTTCGGCCTTGAAGTACTGCAGGCGCATCATCACGTCCTGGCTGTTGATCTTTTTCTCATCAATAGAATCGGCGATAAATACCAGCGACTCCTGAATCGAGGCAAATCGGTTTTTCTCAGCCGTGCCTATTTCCAATGGTGGCAGGCTGTTTATTTCATCCTCGGTGAGCGTGCTGATGGTACCAAGGTAATTCAAGTAACCGGGCATCGTTGTGATGGCATCGATTATTTCCTGGCCAAAGTTTTCCAGATCTTCCGAGAAGGTTGCCAGGCTGCCACCGACGCGCTTCATGGAGTATTCGATATCACTCCAAGAGTTGGCGTTGTTGATGACCTTATGGTTCAGTTCGACAATATCAATTGGCTCAAGCCCGACAATGCCGGTCTTTTTTGCCTGTAACTGCGTTTCTACATCCGCGATCGTGCGGGGTAGCGATTGCGCGGTCAAGATGTAGTCCTTGATTTTCTTTATATCATTTTTTGTGACTGATTTAGTTGAGCTCGCTTGCACTTTTTAATCCTTTTTAAGTGGCGTCGAGTTCGTAGGTTAGAGTTGTTTTATGTGCGAGGTATATGTTTTCTATGTAACTTGTTGTTGGTGTATGGTTGTGGTGCCAATATCTAAATAAAAAACCCGTGCCTGGGCACGGGTTTTTTTGGAGTTGCTAATTATTATACGTAATATGACTTCAAGGGCGGAAAGCCATTGAATTCAACGGCGCTATAACTGGTGGTGTAAGCACCCGTCGACAACCAATACAGACGATCACCGATTGCCAAATTCAGCGGCAAACCGTATTTGTAGTTCTCGTACATGATATCGGCGCTGTCGCAAGTCGGGCCGGCGATGACGACTTCTTCCATCTCGCCTTTCTTCTCAGTCCAGATCGGGAACTTGATCGCTTCGTCCATGGTTTCGATCAGGCCGGAGAACTTGCCCACATCGGTGTACACCCAGCGCTCGACGGCAGTGCGCGATTTGCGCGCAACCAGTACCACTTCGCTGACCAGGATACCGGCGTTGGCAATCAGCGAACGGCCCGGCTCGAGGATGATTTCCGGCAGGTCATCACCGAAATCTTCCTTGAGGAAGCGGATGATTTCTTCGGCGTAGGTTTCCAGGCTGTTGGTGCGGGTGATGTAGTTGGCCGGGAAGCCGCCGCCCATGTTGATCAGCTTGAGGTGGATGCCGTCTTCTTCTTTCAAGCGTTCGAAGATCACTTTGACCTTGGCGATCGCCGCGTCCCAGACGCTGATGTCGCGTTGTTGCGAGCCGACGTGGAACGAGATGCCGTACGGCACCAGACCCAGGTCGCGGGCGAGGATCAGCAGGTCCATGGCCATGTCGGTCTGGCAGCCGAACTTGCGCGACAGTGGCCAGTCAGCCGTGGTCGAACCTTCAGTGAGGATGCGCACATAGACTTTCGAACCCGGTGCAGCCTTGGCGATGTTGCGCAGGTCGGCTTCGGAGTCGGTGGAGAACAGACGCACGCCCTTCTCATAGAAGTAGCGGATGTCCTTGGATTTCTTGATGGTGTTGCCGTAGCTGATACGGTCCGGGCTGACGCCGCGATCCATGACCTTGTCCAGCTCGTAGATGGAGGCAATGTCGAAGCTCGAACCCTTGTCTTTGAGCAGGTCGATGATCTCGACGGCCGGGTTGGCCTTGACCGCGTAGTAGACCTTGGCGAATTCGAAACCGGCGCGCAGGTCATCGTAGGCCTGGGCGATCATCGCGGTGTCGATCACCACGAACGGGGTTTCCTGTTTGTCGGCGAACGCCTTCATTTTGTCGAATGTAGCGCGCGCGAAATAGTCTTCGACCTGGATCGACATGCTGGGAACTCCTGCTGGCAAACTAAGTTAATCAATGGGTGCATGAACGCCCTCCGTATCCCCACTTTGGTTCGCCTACTTCCCAAGGCATGTCGCCGAAAGCAAAAAGGCCTGGGGATGTGCAGCTGTCCCTTGGCCTCGCTGTCTCGTCGTCAGTACTTGAGCCGGATGGATCGTTTCCAGCATGGACGTTCGGCGCGAACTTTAGGGCGTGAGGGGCGCGAGATCAACTAAAAATGTCGCGTTTTTGCACGCTTCTGACGTGCGTCGCGTTCATCACTCCTTCTACCCGACCGAGATGACGGGCAGATGTTCCCGGCGAATTTTCGAGTGTTAAACATATCTGCACGTTCGGGGCTTTTGTCAGCTAGATCGCGGGTAAGTGTGATAGCGGCAACATCGGCGACGTTGGCGTCGAGAGAGGGTGTTGAGGGGGGATTTGGGCCTTGAAGAAGCTGAATTGATGACGCTCTTGCGGGAGAGGCTGTTGAGATTCTTTGTCACCCAGTGAAGATCAACAAAATTGCGTAGAGCCTGTGGGAGCGAGCCTGCTCGCGAAGGCATTTTCACAGCCGCCATCAGCGTCGACTGATATTGCGCTTTCGCGAGCAGGCTCGCTCCCACAGGGATCGGGTTTCAACCACGCAGACGGATTATGCGACCACCGTCTCAGCCGGCGAGACGATACTGGTCTTCATTCCGCGCGAACGTCCCGAGCTCAGGTACGCCGCGATCGATTCCTGCGTCACCTCGCCAAGGAACACTCGTTCGGCATCCATCACCGGCAGCCAGGCGCGGTTGAACTCGTACATGCGCGACAGCAGGATGCGCAGGTGCTCGTCGTACGCTGCGGTGGCGTTGAACTCACGCAGGAATTGCGCGCAGGTGCCGGTCTGGCGATGCAGGTCGCGACGGCGCACGTAACCCAGTGCCTTGTTCTCGGCGCAGGTGACCACCACATAGCGACGGTCATGTTCGTCCATCAATTCCAGCGCATCGGCCACCGGGGTTTCCGGGCTGACCGACGGCGCGTTGTCCGCCGCGTCTTCGGCTTTCACCAACAGCAAGCGTTTGAGTGTGCTGTCCTGGCCGACGAAGTTGCTGACGAAATCATCCGCCGGATGCGCCAGCAGGGTGTCCGGGTGGTCGATCTGCAGCAGCTTGCCGGCGCGGAAAATGGCGATCTTGTCGCCCAGCTTGATCGCTTCGTCGATGTCGTGGCTGACCATGATCACGGTCTTGTTCAGCGCGCGCTGCATCTCGAAGAATTCGTTCTGGATCATCTCTCGGTTGATCGGGTCGACCGCGCCGAACGGCTCGTCCATCAACAGCAGTGGGGCGTCAGCTGCAAGCGCACGAATCACACCGATACGCTGTTGCTGACCACCGGACAATTCACGCGGGTAGCGATGCAGATACTGCTTGGGCTCAAGCTTGATCATGCTCATCAGTTCGCGGGCGCGGTCGTGGCATTTCTGTTTGTCCCAGCCGAGCAGTTTCGGCACCACGACGATGTTCTCTTCGATGGTCATGTTCGGGAACAGGCCGATCTGCTGAATCACGTAGCCGATGTTGCGGCGCAGGGTCACCTCGTCGAGATCGGTGGTGTCTTCGCCGTTGATGAGGATCTTGCCCGAGGTCGGTTTGATCAGGCGGTTGATCATTTTCAGCGTGGTGCTTTTGCCGCAACCCGATGGCCCGAGGAACACGCAGATCTCGCCTTCATTGACGGTCAGGCTCACCGAGTCCACGGCTTTGACATCTTTGCCGTTGCTTTGGAAAGTTTTGCTGAGGTTTTGAAGTTCGATCATTTCAGGAGTCCTTTTGGAGTCAGCGAGCGTTGCAGCCACTGCAAAACGAGGTCGGCGAAAATCGCCAGAAGACTGACCAGCAGCGCGCCGACGATAAGCATCGACATGTCACTGCGGCTGATGGAGGCGAGGATCAGCACACCGAGGCCGCCGGCGCCGATGGTCGCGGCGATGGTCATCACGCCGATGTTCATCACCACGGCGGTGCGCACGCCAGCAAGAATCACCGGCACCGCGATCGGCAGTTCAACCATGCGCAGGCGCTGGCCGAAGGTCATGCCGATGCCGCGCGCGGCTTCGCGGATGCCCGGCTCGACGCCGGTGAGGGCGAGGTAGGTGTTGCGCATGATCGGCAGCAACGAATAGAGGAACACGGCGGTGATTGCCGGCAGCGGCCCGAGGCCCTGGCCGAACTTGGAGTAGAACGGCAGCAGCAGACCGAACAGGGCAATCGACGGCACGGTCAACAGCACCGTGGCGCTGGCCTGCAGCGGGCCGGCGAGGGCGGGGAAGCGCGTCATCAGGATGCCCAGCGGCACGCCGATGACGATCGCCAGGGTCACGGCGATGCCGACCAGAGTGATGTGCTGCCAGGTCAGGTGCATCACCTGCTGCCAGTCGAGATGGGAAAAGGCGTTCAGAAATTCCATGACTTCTCCTCTCTTAATTCAGTGGGTGCTGGCGCAGGAAATCGGCGGCAACGGACGATGGGCTTTCATGATCGACGTCGACCCGCGCGTTGAGCTGGCGCATGGTTTCGTCGTCGAACAGTTCGGCCAGCGGCTTGAGTTGTTCGGCCAGTTTCGGGTTGGCGTCCAGCGTGGCCTGACGCACCACGGGAGCGGCGGTGTAGTCGGGGAAGTAATGCTTGTCGTCTTCCAGCAATTTCAGGCCGAAGGCATTGAGGCGGCCATCGGTGGTGTAGACCAGACCGGCAAACACCTGACCGTTACGCAGTGCGGTGTAGACCAGGCCGGCGTCCATCTGGCGGATGTTCTTGCGGGTCAGGTTCATGTCGTAGAGTTTGACCATGCCGTCGAGACCGTCGGAGCGGTTGGCGAACTCTGTATCCAGCGCCACCAGGTGGTTGGTCTTGGCCTCGGCGCGCAGCACTTCGTTGAGCTGGCTGATATTGCCGATCTGCGGGTATTGCTCGGCGACTTTTTTCGGCAAAGCGAGGGCATAGGTGTTGCTGAATTTCGACGGCGTCAGCCAGACCAGGCCTTTTTTCGCGTCGAGTTCTTTGACCCGGGCGTAGGACTGCGCGCTGTCGAGTTTCTCGGTGACATGGTTGTAGGCCACCAGCGACACGCCGGTATATTCCCAGAGCAGGTCCAATTGGCCACTTTCGTGGGCGCTGCGGGCGAGGTTGCTGCCCAGACCGCCGGTGATCTGCGCGTCGTAGCCTTTGCTGCGCAGGTATTGCGCGGTGATTTCGGCGAGCAGGGTCTGCTCTGTGAAGACCCGGGCGCCGAGGCGGATGACCGGTTTTTCAGCGGCTTGCGCGATTCCTGCGAACAGCAGGACGCAGCCTAAGATCAAGCTAAGTCGTTTCATAAATATTCCTTCGCAAAGCCTTAAGACGGGCGCAGACCGCGTTCCAGCCATAGGCGGCTGGCGAGGGTGACCACGCCATCGAGCAACAGCGCCAACAGCGCGGTGCACGCGGCGCCGAGCAACAGTTGCGGCTGATTGTTCAGGGCGATGCCGGGGAAGATCAGGCTGCCGAGGCTGTTGGCGCCGATCAGGAACGCCAGCGGCGCGGTGCCGACGTTGATTGCCAGCGCGACACGCACACCACCGACGATGATCGGCACGGCGTTGGGCAATTCGACTTTCCACAACACTTGGCGCGGGGTCATGCCGATGCCGACGGCGGCTTCCTTCAGCGAGCCCTGCACATTTTTCAGGCCTTCATAGGTGTTGCGCACGATCGGCAACAGCGAGGCGAGGAACAGGGCGAAGATCGCCGGCCCGCTGCCGATGCCGAGGATGCCCAGCGCAATCGCGAGCACGGCCAGCGGTGGCACAGTATTGCCGATATTGAAGATCTGCATGAAGCGTTCGGCGCGGCCGACCATGCTCGGGCGGCTGAGGAAGATACCGGCGGGAATGCCCACGACAAGGGCGGCCAGCATTGAAGCGAGGACGAGAATCAGATGAGCTTGCAGGTAAAACAACAAATCGTCGCGGTAGTGTTCGATCGTGTTGATGCCGATCCAGTGGACCAGCAGGGCCAGGAGCGCGATCACCACCGCACCTCCCATCAGCCCTTTGCCATAGCGGATAGCCACAGGCGGACTCCTTTTTTTGTAGTCGGCGAGCGCTGCTCCGCGTGGCAAGCCATTCCTGGCTGCCGGAGTCAGCGTTCGCGAAAAGTAGCCGTTTTCCAGCACCGGCCAAGCGGTGCGAAAGCGAGCCATGAGCGCAGCCTCGTCAGGCTAACTTGCTGATTTTTCAGCCCCTGACGAAAGTTCGTAACAGGGGATGGACGTCTCCGTGCTTGAAAAGGTTCCCATCTGAGGCAGCATTTGGCCACCCTTAATGTGCTCAACGGTTCGGTTATTGTGCTGAGTTGGGCTATAATCGCGGCCCTTTTTTGAATCACCGCCAGGCGATTTCCCATGACCCAACAGGCCGCCGAAGTCGCGAAACGCCGCACTTTCGCCATTATTTCCCACCCCGATGCCGGTAAAACCACGATCACCGAAAAGCTCCTGTTGATGGGCAAGGCGATTGCAGTGGCCGGTACGGTGAAATCCCGTAAATCCGATCGCCATGCGACATCCGACTGGATGGAGATGGAGAAACAGCGGGGTATTTCCATTACCACGTCGGTCATGCAGTTCCCCTATCGCGAACACATGATCAACCTGCTCGACACCCCGGGCCACGAAGACTTCTCCGAAGATACCTACCGCACCCTGACGGCGGTGGACTCGGCACTGATGGTCCTCGACGGCGGTAAAGGTGTAGAGCCACGGACCATTGCGCTGATGGACGTCTGCCGTCTGCGTGACACGCCGATCGTCAGCTTCATCAACAAACTCGACCGTGACATTCGCGACCCGATCGAACTGCTCGACGAGATCGAAGCAGTCCTGAAGATCAAGGCTGCGCCGATCACCTGGCCGATCGGTTGCTACCGCGATTTCAAGGGCGTGTATCACCTGGCCGACGACTACATCATTGTTTACACCGCCGGTCACGGTCACGAGCGCACCGAAACCAAGATCATCGAGAAACTCGACTCCGACGAGGCGCGCGCGCACTTGGGCGATGAGTACGAGCGCTTCATCGAACAGCTGGAACTGGTGCAGGGCGCCTGCCACGAATTCAACCAGCAGGAATTCCTCGACGGCCAGTTGACCCCGGTGTTCTTCGGTACCGCGCTGGGCAACTTCGGTGTCGACCACGTGCTCGATGCTGTCGTCGATTGGGCACCGCGTCCGCTGGCCCGTGTGGCCAACGAGCGTACTGTCGAGCCGGTGGAAGAGAAGTTCTCGGGCTTCATCTTCAAGATCCAGGCGAACATGGACCCGAAACACCGCGACCGCATCGCCTTCATGCGTATCTGCTCCGGCAAGTACGAAAAAGGCATGAAGATGCGCCACGTGCGTACCGGCAAGGACGTGCGCATCGGCGACGCCCTGACGTTCTTCTCCTCCGAGCGTGAGCAACTGGAAGAGGCGTACGCTGGAGACATCATCGGTCTGCACAACCACGGCACGATCCAGATTGGCGACACCTTCAGCGAAGGCGAAGTCCTCGGTTTCACCGGCATTCCGCACTTCGCCCCGGAACTGTTCCGTCGCGTGCGTCTGCGTGATCCGCTGAAGTCCAAGCAGTTGCGTCAGGGCTTGCAGCAGTTGGCGGAAGAGGGCGCGACGCAGGTGTTCTTCCCCGAGCGCAGCAACGACATCATTCTCGGCGCCGTCGGTGTGCTGCAGTTCGATGTGGTCGCCAGCCGTTTGAAAGAGGAATACAAGGTCGAGTGCTCGTATGAGCCGATCACCGTGTATTCGGCGCGCTGGATCGAGTGTGACGACAAGAAGAAGCTTGAGGAATTTTCCAACAAGGCGGTGGAGAACCTCGCGCTGGATGGCGGTGGTCACCTGACTTACCTGGCGCCGACGCGGGTGAATCTGGCGTTGATGGAAGAGCGTTGGCCGGATGTGAAATTCCGCGCGACGCGGGAGCATCATTAAGGTTTGAGGTGTTTTTCTGAAAGCCCCTGAGGTGTAGGCCTTGGGGGCTTTTTTATGGGCTGCCGGTTTTGCTCTTGGCTTTTGGGCCGAGCATGGTCTTTCTTCATAACGTGCGCTGAGTTAGAGAACAATACGTCGCTTGAAATCCATTTTGAAGACACGACATGCGCACATGTCGTCGTCAGCGACATGAGATCATGACGTGTCGTCAAAAACTCAAAAAAGCGACACGTAGGGCGCACATGTCATTCCGAACCAAACGGTGTTGATCAACACCATCCCATTGCTGGAAGCGAAGGACAGCTCCGAAATCGAAAGCATAGTCACCACCACGGATTTGCTCTTTCAGCACGCCCATGATGGCGAAAATCACGCCGACCCCGCTACCAAAGAAGCTCTGCGCTATCGCAAGGCTCTCCATCATGGCTACCAGTCTTTGGCCGAACGCCCACTTTCCACTGGTACGGCAGTCGAGATTTGTCGCACTCTCAAAGGTGTGGATATGGACATACGCCGTGTTCCCGGTACTCAGTTAGCCAACGACCGTACAGGCGAGATCATCTACACACCTCCCGAAGGTGAGGATCACCTGCGTGGTCTACTCGCTAATTGGGAGCGCTTCCTGCACAACGAGACGGATCTGGATCCACTGGTGCGTATGGCCGTCGGGCATTACCAGTTCGAGGCGATTCACCCGTTTACCGATGGCAACGGCCGTACCGGACGAGTGCTCAATACTCTGTACCTCATTCAAGAAGGTTTGCTGAACCTGCCGATCCTTTACCTCAGCCGTTACATCATCGCGCACCGCGCCGAGTACTATCGATTGCTGCTCGATGTCACTCGCGAGCAAGCATGGGAACCCTGGCTGCTTTACATGCTCAGCGCTGTGGAGGAAACCGCCCGCTGGACCAGCGCCAAAATCGCCGCCATCCGCAGCCTGTCCGAGCACACCACCCAGTTTGTTCGAGAGCAACTACCAAAAACATATTCCCGCGAGCTGGTGGACGTCATTTTCGAGCAACCCTACTGCCGCATCAGCAACGTCGTTGATAAACAGATTGCCCAGCGTCAAGCCGCCTCCCGCTACCTCAAAGAGCTGGTCGCCATTGGGGTTCTGCAAGAAGTGCAGGTCGGTAAGGAAAAGCTGTTCATCCATCCCAGGCTGATGCAATTACTGATTCGCGACAGCAACGACTTCAGGGCCTATGCCTTATAACATCGTTGCGTCTCCAGGCAGTTGCGTCAGGGTCTGCAGCAGTTGGCGGAAGAGGGCGCGACGCAGGGGTTCTTCCCTGAGCGCAGCAACGACATCATGCTCAGCGCCGCGTCTGTGCTGCAGTTCGATATGGTCGCCAGCCGTTTGAAAGAGGAGTACAAGGTCGAGTGCTCATATGAGCCGATCACTGAGTATTCGGCGGGTGTGAGCCTCATTGATATTTGAGGTGTTTTTCTGAAAGTCCCTGAGGTGTAGGCCTTGGGGGCTTTTTTATGGGCTGCCGGTTTTGCTCTTGGCGGCCGTTGGGCCGACCAGGCTGTTGGGGTTTTGGGTGAATATCCGTTGCTGCGGGTGCTGCGGCTGGCGGTTTCGCCCTTACGGCGAGTCACCTTTTCCAAACGCCGAAAAGGTAACCGAAAAGGCTTGCTCCTGCGTTCGGCCCTCGCAGGCTCGGGTTCCTTCGCTCCGGGATCGATCCGGGCGCAGC
>NZ_RCNZ01000135.1:0-3807 GCF_004307525.1 Pseudomonas sp. Sample_21
TGCAGGAAGAAATCGCCGCCAACCTCAACGAACAGAGCAACCGCACGCTGTTCACCCTGACGGTGGTGACAGTGCTGGCCTTGCCGATCAACATCATTGCCGGTTTTTTCGGGATGAATGTCGGCGGTGTGCCGCTGTCCCAGGATCCGCACGGATTTTGGGTACTGGTTGCGCTGGTGGCGACGTTCACCGTGATTGCCGGGCGCTGGGCGTTTCGCAAGCGTGGCGATTACTGAGCGCAAATCCCACACACAAGACAGTCCTCTCTGTGGGAGCGAGCCTGCTCGCGAAGTCGGTGTGTCAGATAAATCAATGTTGAATGACATGGCGCTTTCGCGAGCAGGCTCGCTCCCACAGTTCGGGCCAAGGTGAGCAGTCAAAGCGTTGAACGAACAACATCGCCGAGCCAATCCATAAACACCCGCACCCGCAGCGGCAAATGCCGTTGCCGCGCGTACAACAACGAAATCGCCATCGGCGGTGCGGTGTGTTGCGGCAGTACGGTCACCAGTTCGCCATTTTCCAGATGCGGCTGCATGCCGGTGCGCGGTACCTGCGTCAGGCCGAAGCCGCCCAGGCACGCCGCTTCATAGGCGTCGGTGCTGTTGACCGTGACACTGCCCGCCATCGCCACCCGTCGCACTTCGCCACCCTCCTCATACACAAACCCTTCCGAACGCGAGCCCAGTACGCCGACGTAATGCACCAGCCGATGCTGCGCCAGATCCTCGATGGTCTGCGGCACGCCGTAACGTTGCAGGTAAGCCGGGCTGGCGCAATTGACCATCGGGAAGTCGCCGAGATGCCGGGCGACCACCGACTGATCCGGCTGCGCGCCGATGCGCAACACGCAGTCGAAACCCTCGCTGAGCAGATCGACGCGGCGGTCGGTGCTGCTGATTTCCATCTGCAGATTCGGGTGGCGATCCATGAATTCCGGCAGGCGCGGCATGATCAAGCGTCGCGCGAGGATGTTCGGCATATCGACGCGGATGCGCCCGGTCAGCGAAGCCTCGTCCTGACGGAACAGCCCTTCGATTTCATCCATGTGCGAGAGCAAGTCCTTACTGCGCTCATACAGCACCAGTCCATCCTGAGTGGCCTGCACCTTGCGCGTGGTGCGCTGCAACAGCCGCGTGCCGAGCAAGGCTTCGAGTGCCTGCACCTGTTCGGACACTGTGGAGCGCGGCAGGCCGAGGCTTTCCCCGGCGAGAGTGAAACTCGACAGTTCGCTGACCCGGACGAAGGTGCGCAGCAGTTCCAGTTTGTTCATGACAAGCCCCGGTGATTGTTCGGCTGAGCCGATCAGTGATTCCGCTTTTGCCGTGTTTATCACCTCAGGGCGGATAAATAAACTTCTTCCATCCCCACTCAACGCAATCGAGGAAGTCAGCATGAACCGCAAAATCGCACTGATCACTGGCGCCAGTCGTGGCCTCGGCCGCAGCGCCGCTCTGCACCTCGCCGCGCAAGGCATCGACATCATCGGCACCTACAACAGCCGCGCCGACGAGGCCCAGGCGCTGGTCACTGAATTGCAGGCACTCGGCGCGAAAGCGGCGATGCTGCAACTGGACGTCGGCCACAGCGAAAACTTCGCCGCGTTTGCCGCGCAGGTTGAACAGGTATTGGGGCAAACCTTTGAGCGTCAGCGCTTCGATTTCCTGATCAACAACGCCGGGGTCGGCGTGCATGCGCTGTTCAGCGAAACCACTCCGGAGCAGTTCGATCTGCTGATGAATGTGCAGTTGAAAGGGCCGTTTTTCCTGACTCAGCAATTGCTGCCGCTGATCAATGACGGTGGGCGCATCGTCAATATTTCCAGCGGCCTGACCCGCTTCAGCCTGCCGGGTTACGGCGCTTACGCGGCAATGAAAGGTGCTATGGAAGTGCTGACGCGTTATCAGGCGAAAGAGCTTGGGGCGCGGCAGATTGGCGTGAATATCCTGGCGCCGGGTGCGATTGAAACCGATTTTGGCGGTGGCACGGTGCGCGACAACAGCGCGGTCAACGCGATGGTTGCCAGCAACACTGCGCTGGGTCGTGTAGGGCTGCCGGATGATATTGGCGGTGCACTGGCGCTGCTGCTGTCGGAGGGTGGACAGTGGATCAACGGTCAGCGGGTCGAGGCGTCTGGCGGCATGTTTCTCTGACCTCAACCAACAGACCGTTTGTGGCGAGGGGATTTATCCCCGCTGGGCTGCGGAGCGGCCCCAAAATCGGGTCTGCTACGCAGCCCAACGGGGATAAATCCCCTCGCCACAGGGCTACCTCAGCTTTCATATGTGCGGCGGGCCATGAAGCGCTCGCGCAGTACGTCATAACCCCAGTGGTAGACATAGGTGTACGGCAGGAAGAACAGCAGCACGCCGATGTCGAGCAACAACGCCTGCCACAGGCTGACCGACAGCCACCAGGCAATCAGCGGCACGCCCATCACGATCAATCCACCTTCGAACAGCAATGCATGAACTACACGGACCCAGGCGTTGTGCGGCAGATTCATCCGCGCCAATGCACGGTCGAAAAAACGGTTGAACACCACGTTCCACGCCAGCGCCAACAGCGCGATCAACACGGTCACCGCGCCCATGTCGAGCAGCGGCTTTTGCATGATCCAGGCGAGCAGCGGCGTGCAGATCAGGATCGCGAGAAACTCGAAACCAACTGCCTGGAAAACACGTTCGGTGATGGACTTGTGGGCAGTCATGGCCTGACTCCTTGTTTGACGATGGTTGCCATGATCAAACTTAATACCGATACTTCATAACCAATAACCATCGATCAAGGCGATAGTTCATGGCTTCGCAGGAAGTGCTGCTGGCGTTTGTCCAGGCAGCGACGCAAGGCTCGTTCTCGGCGGCAGCGCGCAAGTTGGGCCGCTGTCAGTCGACCATCAGCGCCGCGGTCGCCAGTCTCGAGATTGATCTGGATTTGCAGCTATTCGACCGCAGCAGCCGCAAGCCCACGCTCACCCCCGCCGGCCACGTGATGCTGCAAAAAGCCGAGGCGATTCTGGCCGCCACCAGTCGTCTGGAGATGAGCGCGCGGCAATTGGCGCAAGGTGTGGAACCGAAGCTGACGGTGGCGATTTCCGATACCTACCAGTCGTATCGTTTCGAGGCGGCGCTGGTGGATTTCGAGCAGCGTTATCCGGAGCTTGAGCTGGAATGCCTGATTGCCGAATGCGAAGACCTGATCGAACTGGTCCAGCGCGGCCGGGCGCATCTGGCCTTCGCGGAAATGCAGGACAACTACCCGCCGGATCTTGTGACCTCCACTGTGGCCGAGCGCACGGAGATAGCCCTGTTCGTCAGCCGCGAGCACCCATTGGCGAAGCTTGAGCATGTGGATCAGCAGATCCTCGAGCAACATCGCGAATTGCGGCTGGCGACCATCGTCAATCCCTACGACAGTCGCGGCAAAGGCCGGGTGTGGTCGGCGCCGAGTTACCTGATGCTGCTGGAAATGGCGGAAAAAGGCTTTGGCTGGGCACCGCTGCCGAGGTGGCTGGTGCAGCGTTATGCCAATGATTTGCTGATAGAGCTCGACGTGCGCGGTTGGCCGAAACCGGTGTTTGTCGACGCCTTGTGGTCGCGCTTGTATCCCCCGGGGCCGGCAGGGAGCTGGTTGCTCAGCAAGATGCTCGAATAAGCGCTTGAAATCAAAAGCCCCTCACCCCAGCCCTCTCCCGGAGGGAGAGGGGGCCGACCGAAGTGTCTGGCGTTATGCATCGACCTGAAAAACCTTATCGATTATGGATTCAAGACAATTCGTTCAAGTCGGTGAATCCCTCCAATATCCCCC
>NZ_RCNZ01000001.1:0-72417 GCF_004307525.1 Pseudomonas sp. Sample_21
TCGTCTGCTGTGAGCACAAAAGCAAACGCCCCGTACAAGTCGGGGCGTTTGCTGGGACCGCCATCAGTGCGTTTTCACACAGTCTTATCGCGCCGGGTTTTTTATTGCCACCGAATCCTCTCCCAACGTAGCCGAGATTTATGTGGGGACGGTTATCTGGGTTTTAAGGGCGAAGCCGAGCGGCGCCGGCACCTGAATGATCGATCCAGGCGCCGGCAACAAGCGTGTTTACTCGACTATGCAGATCCAACGGTGGTTGTATCGGTACGGCGCGCGAGTGAAATGAACATCTGAAACCATCTTCATGCCGCGCTCTTGAAGCGCTTCGGTCAGTTGTACGAGTGTCTCTGCCTGGATAGTCATTGCTGTCACCTCGTCAGATTTACTGCGTTCATAATTCTTGACCGAGAGATCAGGCGGCTAATTCATTTTTTCTACAGTAGTCATTCGCGCCGCATAAGCAGGAACACAGCGTTACTTCGCGCCAACTACCTCACCCCATTCAAGCCCGAACCGCCCCAGATACTTCCTCAAGCGATCGGCATCATTGGGTTGCGCCTTGGCCTGCCGGGAAACCCCGAATAACTGTCGGCCGGCATCCGACAGGCTGTCCGCCTGCTGGCACACCTCAATGACAGCCTTCAATTGCAAGCGATCGAACAAGTCCATGCTCTCGCCATCTCCTGGCAACTCAGTCGATAGCGCAGAGGGATGCGCCAAGCCCCACGCATATCGCAATCGTTCGATCTCATCATCGACCTGCGCTTCATCGATGCGCCCGCTGTCGGCCAAAGTTGCCATCCGCGTAATCGATGCGGACAGCTCGCGAAAGTTGCCCAGCCAGGCTGCTGCAGGTGAGCTGGCGAAGGCCAGGTAGCGTCGGCGTGCTTCCAGATTGAAGCGCACCCGCTCACCCTGTTCTCGAGCATGGCGTTCCAGTTCGAAGTCGATGTTCGGCTCGATATCTTCGCGGCGACCGGCGAGGCCGGGCAGGTCGAATGTCCAGAGGTTGATCCTTGCGTACAGGTCCTCGCGAAAAAGGCCTTCGGCGACCCGGCTGCGCAGGTCGCGGTGGGTGCCAGCGATGATCAAAAAATCACTCTCGACTTCCTTGTCCGAGCCCAGCGGGAAGAAGCGTTTCTCTTCGATTGCTTTCAACAGCATCGCTTGTTCGTCTGCGCCGAGCTCACCGATTTCATCGAGAAACAACATGCCACCATCGGCGGCGCGCAGCAGGCCATCGCGAGAGTTCTGCGCGCCGGTGAAGGCGCCTTTGACGTGGCCGAACAAGGCCGACATCGCGCCGTCGCCACGCAAAGTGGCGCAGTTGACTTCGACAAAGCGGCCCTGCATCTGATAGCGATTGCGTTTGAGTTCGTAGATGCGCCGCGCCAGGAAGGATTTGCCGGCGCCGGTCGGGCCGATCAGCAGCATGGGGGCTTTGGAGCGCAGCGCAACGCGCTCGATCTGTTCAATGGAGCGGTTGAAGGCCGGGTTGCGCGTGGCGATGCCGGACTTGAGAAATTCCAGGCCTTCCAGACGTTTGCTGGCGAAGCGTGAAGCAATCCGATCATAGCGCGACAGATCGAGATCGATCAGCGCATGAGTGCCGCAGGCGGGCTCGTTCTCGCTCTTGCGCTTGGCGGGGGAGGTCTGGATCAGTCGGGCCGGCAGATAGCGCGCCTCGGTGAGCAGGAACCAGCAGATCTGTGCGACGTGGGTGCCGGTGGTGATGTGGACGAGGTAATCCTCGTGCTCGGTGTCAAAATTGTACGCAGTGGTGAAGTCGTGCAGGGCGCCGTACACCTCCTCGAAATCCCAAGGGTTGCGCAGCGACAGTGGATGCAGGCGCACTTCGGTGCTTGGAGAAATCTGCTGGATGTCCGCTCGGACGCGCTCGGCGAGGCTGACGTCGCGCGCGTCGAGGCCGTGAATCAATTCAAGCCGATGGATAGGGAGACCTGTTTGTTGGCACAGACCTACGCTTGGTCGCCAATAATTCCACCGGCTGGCACCTTTGCCGACACGATCGAGGGTGGCTCCGATAAATCCGATGGCGACCGTGCGTTTGTTGGGCATGCTTATCTCATAAGATAAATGACGATATGCAATGATAATTTTGCTGGTTAGATTTGTCTTCCATAGATTATCGAGCCTCGTCCAATCAGAGATAAAAGCTATCAAAATCAGAAACATAGCAGAAACAACCATAGCCGCATCCAAAGCTGGCACAGCGGCTGCAATGCTGATGGAAACGAACATGGACACCAAGATATGAAAGACCAAACCTACCAGCTTCTCGAAGTCGCCAACGGCAAGCCCATCAAACTCTGGACCGAAGGTGTCCCGGTTGAAAACGAAGCCCGCGCGCAGTTGATGAACACGGCAAAAATGCCGTTCATCTTCAAGCATCTGGCGGTCATGCCCGATGTGCACTTGGGCAAGGGCTCGACAATTGGCAGCGTGATTCCAACGGTCGGCGCGATCATTCCCGCAGCGGTGGGCGTCGACATCGGTTGCGGCATGATCGCTGCGCGTACGTCGCTGACGGCTGCAGATCTGCCAGACAACCTGCATGGATTGCGTACTGCAATCGAACAAGCGGTGCCGCACGGCCGCAGTTCGAATCGTTCGCGGCGAGACAAAGGCGCCTGGGACCAGGTTCCGCAGCAAGCCGATCAGGCCTGGGCGGGGTTGCAGCCGCGCTTCAAATTGATCACCGACAAGTATCCGAAACTGGCCAATACCAACAACCGGGCGCATTTGGGGACGCTCGGTAGTGGCAACCACTTCGTCGAAGTGTGCCTGGATGAAGCCAACCGTGTCTGGTTCATGTTGCATAGTGGTTCGCGCGGCGTCGGCAACGCTATCGGCAACCTGTTCATCCAGATGGCCCAAGCCGATATGCGTCAGCACATTGCCAACCTGCCGGACCGTGACCTGGCCTATTTCGAAGAGGGCAGTCAGCATTTTGATGATTACGTGGAGGCGGTTGGCTGGGCGCAGGACTTCGCCAGACAGAACCGTGAACTGATGATGCGCGCGGTGGTTCAGGCCACGCGGCAGATCATCCGCAAGCCGTTCGAAGTGGCGCTGGAGGCGGTCAACTGCCACCACAATTACGTGCAGAAGGAACGGCATTACGGTGAAGACGTGCTGATTACCCGCAAAGGCGCCGTGTCAGCGAAGAAGGGCGAGCTGGGGATTATTCCGGGCTCGATGGGCGCCAAGAGCTTCATCGTTCGCGGTCTGGGCAATGAAGAGTCATTCAGTTCCTGCAGCCATGGCGCCGGGCGCACCATGAGCCGCACGAAGGCCAAGAATACCTTCACCGTCGCCGATCAGATTCGCGCCACGGCCCACGTGGAATGCCGCAAGGACGAAGCGGTGATTGACGAAATTCCGATGGCCTACAAGGACATCGACAAAGTCATGCACGCCCAGCGTGAGCTGGTGGAAGTGCTGCACACCCTGCGTCAGGTGGTGTGCGTCAAAGGATAAGGAAAGAGGTTATGGAATTCGAAGAGCGTCACCCGCTGTGCGGCACGATGCGCACACGGGTGCTGGCCGAGCTGGCGCGTTTGGAGCGCGAGCGCAATGTCACTGTTTTATATGCGTGTGAATCAGGTAGTCGGGCCTGGGGCTTCGCCTCCACCGACAGCGATTACGACGTGCGGTTTGTGTACGTGGAAAAGCCTGAGTGGTTCGTCCAGGTCGATACGCCTCGTGATGTAATCGAGCGACCGCTGGACGATGAGCTCGACGTCAGCGGATGGGAATTGCGCAAGACCCTCGGTCTGTTGCGCAAATCCAATCCGACGTTGCTCGAGTGGCTCGATTCGCCGCTGGTCTATCGCAGCGAGAGCGCTCAGGTGGCGCAGTTGCGCGAACTGGCCGAAGCGTTCTACAGCCCGCCAGCGGCACGCAACCACTATCTGTCGATGGCGAAGAAGAACTTTCGTGGTTACCTGCAAGGCGAAACTGTTCGCTTCAAAAAGTATTTCTATGTGCTACGGCCCTTGCTCGCGGTGCGCTGGATCGATCAGGGGCGAGGCCGACCACCGATGGTCTTCGCCGACCTGCTGAGCACCGTCGATGATCGCGCGCTGCTCAGCGAAGTCGACGAACTGCTGGCGCTCAAGCGCAATGCCGACGAGAGCGCTTACGGGCCGCGTCGTCCGGCGCTGCACCGGTTCATCGCGGCTGAGCTTGAGCGCGAAGCGCCAACATTACCCAGAACTCAGGAAGACTCGCGGCGGCTGGATCGCTACCTCAGGAACACCGTCAGGCTGTACGCGTAAGGAATTGCAATGAAAAAGGATGTAATTGAACTGGACGGCGCCATTGGTGGTGGCCAGGTGTTGCGCAGTGCGCTGAGCCTGTCGATGGTGACAGGCCGGGCGTTTCGTATTAAACAGATCCGCGCCAGACGCAGCCGTCCGGGACTGCTGCGTCAACATCTGACAGCCGTGATGGCGGCGGCCGAGGTTTGTGGTGCAGAGATATCTGGTGCGCATCTGGGGTCGCAAGCCCTGAGCTTCGAACCGGGCGAGATTCGCGGAGGCAACTTTCAGTTCGCTATTGGCACGGCGGGCAGTTGCACGCTGGTGCTACAGACGCTGTTGCCAGCCTTGTTGCGGGCGCCGCAGGCCAGCCGAGTGACGATCTCCGGTGGCACCCACAATCCGCTGGCACCGCCGACGGATTTCCTCTCGCGCAGTTGGCTACCGCTGCTGCGGCGCATGGGCGGCAATGTCGAGCTGGAGTTGCTGCGTCATGGTTTCGTACCGGCTGGCGGTGGCGAGATTGCCGTGACGGTGCAGCCGTCGCGCCTGACGCGACTGGATGTGTGTGAGCGCGGCGAGGCGATTTCACGACAGGCTCTGGCGCTGACTGCCGGACTTGCGCCTACCGTCGCTCAGCGAGAACTGAGCCAAGTGGCCAAGCGGTTGAACTGGCCAGCGGACGCGCTGCACCAAGTGACGCTTGATCCGGCGCGCGGCCCGGGCAATGTATTATTGCTGGAGTACGTTTTCGAACACGTCACTGAAGTGTTCAGCGCATTTGGCCAAGTGTCGTTACGCGCTGAGAAAGTAGCGGATGCCGCGATCAATCAGGCTGCTGACTGGCTGCGTAGTGGTGCTGCGGTGGCTGAGCATCTGGCCGATCAGTTGCTGTTGCCGATGGCGCTGGCCGGCGGTGGATCGTTCACCACGCCGCGCATGACTGATCATTTACGCAGCAACATTGAAGTCATCCAGCTGTTTTTGCCGGTCCGTATTGATTGTCAGGAGGAGGGCAGTGATCGCTTGCGGATAGCAGTTTCACCAACTCATTAGTAGCGACCTGCGATCCCGAAGACAGTCGCAAAACCTCACTGAGAGCGCCACTAGCCCTCAGCCATTAGCACATTCGACCTAATTGCCCCTGTTCCGGCTCGACCTTAAAGTCCTGTCGCTTGGCAGCTGACTGTCAAATTTTTCCGGTACAAAATCAAAAAGGTCGATCTGCAATGAACTCATCAAGGACTATTCCGGTTCTCGCTTTAATCGCAACACTGGTCCTCGCGGTCACTGGATGCCAGACCGTAAAGCCGGGGGAGAGTGATCTCAAGAATCGCGCACAGACCACCATCGGCAAACCCGTGATCAAGGTTTCCAACATCCGCAGTGACTTCAATACAACTTTCTATACCGCTCAAACCGAAAGCGGTGAGTATATGTGCGAGCTGCCGAGCGGCCCGATGGTAGCTCTGGGTTCCATGGGCATGGGACTGGGCGCTCAGTGCACCAAACAATGACGAACCAGCCTCTTCGCCGCTAAAAAAAAGGCCAATGTCGATGACATTGGCCTTTTCTCTTTAACGAATACTCGGCGCAGATCAGTTGGTTTTCGAGTTCAACTTGCGCAGTTCTTCATAGGTCGCCGATTGCACGAACCAGAAGCCGGAGACAATGCACCAGCCCAGGGTGCCGCCTACGAACATACCGAGACCCGAGAGAAAGCTCTGGCTCATCATGAAGAGGGAAACGATCAGGATGACCGCCAATGCGATGTAGAGAACGATGTTGTTGACGCCGATGACGAAATCTTTCATTTGCATTCTTTGGATGTATTTTCCTCTGGCCGCCCTCTATGGCGGCCAGTGCGCGCATCATATTGATATCACCCGGTGTTGCGCTAGTTTCGGTGTCGGATTTTCGTTACTAAAAGCGAATCCACTCTTACTGAGCGGGTTTTTTATCCAGGTCTTCGGAATCGCTCGACGTCGCGGCATCCTTTTCTGTCTCATGCGGCTCTGATCCCGCGTTGGCGCCTGAGGACTCTTCGCCTTTCTTGTTCGCCTTCTCGTCATGGTCGCGAGAGCTTTCTGCATGATTGACGCCGGGCAAGGCCGTGGCAGGGGTTGCTGCGCCCGCCGTGGATTCGGCTGCCGAAGCGTGAATCGGGCCGATCAGGCACAGGCTGAAAAACGACAAGGCGAAAATTTTCTTGTTCATCACGTGGGCCTTCTGCGCGGTGGGATGTACAGCGTTGGATAGGCCTGTCTGGCAAAGGTGCGCGGTACTGGACGAGCGGCGAATTTCACCCTGATGAAAAAAATCCTGACAGCAGGCAAATTGCTGGCCCCCAGAGACATTTTGCCCCGGCAAAATCGCCTTTTTTCAAAAGGTTAGGTTGGCTATATGCGGACGATTGTCATCACCGTTGCGATGCTTTCCCTGGCTTTGATCGCCTCGGGAGTGCAGGCAAAAGAGTTAAGCAAAGGCCATCGCTTTGCCTGCACTTGGGGCTCGGATATCGCTGCCGGGGCGCAGCGATCGAAATTGTCAGGAGTTTCATTGTATGGCGCGCGCAAGCAATTGCAGGTTCGCCGGTTCCAGCAGCCTTGGATGCGCATGACCGCGATGGGGATTACCGAGCAGACCTACAACAGCAGTTCCAAGCTCAAACCGGCAGCGGTCAAGCAGACCTATTATGAGCAATGCGTACGCCACGAATTGGCTCGGCGCTGATGCCCCTTTATCCAGCACTGGTAACACAGCTTAGGAATCGCCAGAACCCTTGGCGACTGCCGGCCCGGCCACCCGCGGCAACGGCTTGCTCTGCATCAACGCATCCAGAGCCTTGCGATACCCCTGACCGCCAAGCGCCATGCTGTTGTTGTGCGTTGCTCCGGGCACCAGCAACAGGCGCTTGGGCTGCTCAGCGGCATTGAACAGCTGCTCGCTGAAGCGCGGCGGCACGAAGGCATCAGCCAGGCCATGCACCACCAAAAGCGGCATATGAATATCGGCGATCTTGTCGATGGAGTCGAATTTCTGCGAGAGCAACCAGCGCACCGGGAGCGAGGTGTTGGCCACGGCGGCGGCTACGTCGGCGAGAGAAGTGAAGGTCGATTCAATGACCAGACCGCGTACCGGCAGAGGTGTGTGGTTGCGCGCCGCGTTCTGTCCCAGTTCGGCCGCCAGATCAATCGCCACCGCGCCACCGAGAGAGTGGCCGTAGATCAGGCGCTTGTTCGGGTCCGGTTGCAGCAACTGGAAGCGCTCCCACGCCACGCGGGCATCTTCATAAACGCTGCTTTCGGATGGTAGATCACCCTTGCTTTGGCCGAACCCTCGATAATCGATGGCCAGCACCGAATAGCCCGCCGCGCGTAGTTGCTCTATGCGGAACAACTGTCCGGTGAGGTTCCAGCGCACGCCATGCAAGTAAAGGATTGCCGGGGCATTGGCACGTTCCGCCGGCCACCACCAGGCATGGATGTTCTGCCCGGCCTTGAAACTCTTCGGTTGCAGATCGAATTCCTGAACGCTCCCGGGCAGTCCGCGATACCAGCCGGCAGTGCCCGGCTCAATGCGAAAAAGCAGTTTGCGCTCGGTGTGTTCCAGCACCGCACAACTCGTCGGCACGCCAATGATCAGCGCGGCCATCATGGCGAACGCCAGGCGGCGGCGTCGCAGACGAGTCAGCAAGGACAGGAACATTAATCGTTTCACCACGGCGCAGACAAAGAACGCTTTTTACCAGATGCCTCGGTCTGCGCGTGATTATTTTCGACCACCGTGCATGTGCAACGATTACAAGATGCTGCAATCGCTCACGCCACTTGCAGGACGATCTTGCCGATGTGATCGCCGCCCTCCATGCGGGCATGGGCCTGAGCCGCGTCAGCCAGCGGGTAAACCTTGTCGATGATCGGCAGGCAGCGCCCGGCGCTGAGGGCAGGCCAAACGTGTTCTTGCAGTTGATCGGCGATGGCGGCTTTCTCCGCAGCGGTACGTGCGCGCAGCAGCGAACCGGTGACCACCGCGCGTTTGCCGAGGATCGCCAGCAGATCCACGTCGTTAGCGCGGGCGCCACCGAGAAAGCCGAGCATCACCAGTCGGCCATCCATTGCCAGTGCGCTGATGTTGCCGTTCAGATACGAGCCACCCATGATGTCGAGAATCACGTGCACGCCTTGATCTGCGGTCTTCTCGGCAATGATCTTGGCAAAATCTTCTTCCCGATAGTTGATCGGCTGCCCGCCAAGTTTGCTGATTGCGGCGCATTTTTCAGGACTGCCGGCGGTGGCGAACGCCTCAATACCGAATTCACGGCAGAGCATCAGCGCGGTGGTACCGATGCCGCTGGTGCCGCCGTGAATCAGCACGCGCTGGCCGGCCTTGGCACCGCCGAGGCCAAACAGGTTGGCCCAGACGGTGAAAAACGTTTCCGGAATCGCGGCGGCCTGGACCCAATCGACTCCATCCGGCACAGGCAAAGTCTGGCCGGCGGGTACCGCGCAATACTCGGCGTATCCGCCGCCATTGGTCAGTGCGCACACACGATCGCCCACAGCGAACCGCGTAACTCCGGGACCCAGTGCAACCACTTCGCCAGCCACTTCCAGGCCGGGAATCGGGTCCATCCCGGGTTTCATCGGATATTTGCCGGCGCGCTGCAAGGCATCCGGACGATTGATGCCGGCAGCGTGAACGCGGATAAGCACTTGGCCTTCGGCAACGGTCGGCAGAGGCACGCGCCTGGCTTGCAATACTTCAGGGCCGCCGGGTTCGGTGATTTCAATACGGGTCATTTCGTTGGGCAGTGACATTGTCGATTCCTGTGAAAAAGGTCGTGTAGATGGGAACGCTGGCAGCGCGCAATGATTCCCTTCAGTTCGCCGCGCAACGGGGTTCAGTTGTAGAGGGCAGCCAGCGCATGGCTTGCTCCAGCAGTAGAGCGACGACGATTGCGCCAGCGGCGATCACAAACAGCAGCGTGTGCTGGCCGCCCGAGGCATTGAACAATGCCGAATAGGCAAACCCGGCCAGCGCCTGAAAGGTTGCGAATGACACAGTGGCACGGCTCCAGGCGATCTGCTGACGGTGATGCGACGGCACCAGTTCATGCACCCGGGCCAGGGCCAGCGGCACGATGCCCGGCGGGAACGAGCCGAGAATCACCGCCAGTAAAGCCAGCGCCAGAAATGAATGGGAGACGGCCAGCAAACCGAGGGCGATGGCTTGCACTACCAACACCAGTCGAATACCAGTACGGGCGCCAAGCTGGTCAGCCAGAAACCCGTAAGTCACCGGCCCGACAATCGCCCCCAGGCCATACATGACCCAGACCATTGCGCCGATATGTGCCCCGGCACCCAATCCACGCGCTACGTAATCCACCAGAAACACCATTGCAGGCACCGGCCCGGCGGCCATGAACGCGTATTGAGCGAATAACAGGTAAACGCCTGGCGGTGTTGGCTCATCAGCCGACGTTGCGTGCGCAGCCACGGCATGCGTGGTATCCGCAGGCCAGCCGAACCAGCTCACCGCGGTCAGCAACAACGCCAGCGCGCCCAGTCCCAGCCATGTTGCCTGCAAGCCAAGAGTCAGCAGTGGCGGCACGATGGTGCCGGAGCCGGCAATCCCCAGGCCGATGCCAAGGAAGATTGCGCCACTGGCCAAGCCTCTGCGAGCAGCCGGAACGTGAGGCAGCACGGTTGCCGCCACCAGCACCATGATCGCGCCACCAGCAATCCCGGAGAGCAAACGCCAGCCGAAGAACCAGCTCACCGACAGCGGATAAGCACAGGCAAAGAATGCCGCCGTGACCGCCAGCATCATCAGGCGCAAGGCGTTGCGGTTGCCTGTTCGGTGAGCCATGGGCCGACCGAGCAGGGCGCCGATCAAGTAGCCAACCAGATTGGCCGCGCCGAGGTAGACGACATCATTGGCCGAAAACCACTGCGCCTGAATCAGCGAAGGGATCAGCGGCGTGTAGGCGAAACGCGCCAGACCAATGCTGACCAGACTGGCGCAAAGTCCGGCGAAGATCGGCAGCCAGATGCCGGTAGAATTTGCAGTACGCATGATCGCGATCTCACAAGAGGTGTATGGCGCTCAGCTTATCGGCTATCGTTGCTGCGCATACGCAGCGATTAAGCGGCACAATGATGCAAAAATGCTTCAAAGAGGATCAGTATGAATTGGGATGATGCGCGAGTGTTTCTGGCGGTCTGTCGCGAGTCGACATTGCGCGGGGCTGCGCGTGTTCTGGGCGTCGATCAGGCCACGGTCGGACGGCGCATTACTGCGCTGGAGAAGGCATTGAGCGCGACGCTGTTCCTGCGTACCTCCGACGGTTACGCGCTGACCGCCGTTGGTGAAGCGGCGCGTGAAAGTGTGGAAAAAATGGAGCATTCGGCGCTGGAACTGGAGCGACACATCCACGGGCTGGATGACCGTCTGACCGGTAACGTACGGGTCAGCACCACCGACTCGATGGCCATTGACTTCATCATTCCGGCAATGGCGCGCCTGCATGATCAACATCCAGATGTGCAGATCCAGCTGGATGCGTCGACGCAAATCCTCAGTCTGGCCAAGCGCGAGGCCGATATCGCGGTGCGCAATACCCGGCCGGATAACCCCGATCTCATCGCTCGACGGATCGCCCGTTGGCCTGTAGGACTTTTCGCAGCACAGGCCTATGTCGATCGCCATGGAGAACCGCAGCCCGGCAGCGCTTTCGAGGGCCATGATCTGGTGGTCTATCAGCCGTACTTACAGAGCAAAAAAGACCTTACGCTGGTCTCTGAACCGTTGACCCGCGGACGCATCGTCACCACGCTCAGCTCCAGCCTTCTGGTGCGCCGCTCTATTGCCGCTGGCCTCGGGGTAGGCGAGATACCTGTTTACATGGGGCAACGCGACGGCCTGGTCAGACTCTGGCCGGAGCGGACCCGGCCGCTGCCGTATGAAGTGTGGCTGGTCACCCATGCCGACCTGCGTCACACCGCGCGGGTACGGGCGGTCATCGAGCAGATCGTTGAGGCCTTTGCGCTGGAAAACGAATAAGTGGTTCAGGGTTTTGCCCGAGGCTACAATTGCTGACGAAACAGCCTACGTCCGAGACAGAATGGGCCGGCTTGTTGTAGTCCGTGATGAGTTCTATTGTCACTACAGCTCGATGCAGACCTCAGTGACGCATCGAAACGGAGAGCCAGGGAAGGCCGCGTAGCCGCAGAAAGGTGCCGAATTGAAAATCAGGGAAGTGAATCAATATGCGGTCACGGACAGATCGAATGCAGGGCGGGACAGGCAAACCATGAGCAGCATAAGTCGCGAAGAATTCGATGCCAGGATAGAGACCATCGAGACGAGGATGGACGGCCGCGTGGCAGAAATGCGCGCCGACATTCGCGGGTTCCTCGCTGCTCAGGCAGAGCGGGACAAGGTCTATCTTGAACGGGACAAGGCACTGCAGGAGCGGGACAAGCGTTATGACGTGATGTGGATGGGCGTGCAGAAAATTGCCGACGAATCGCGGGAAGCGATCAGGCAGGCATCGACGGTAAAGGCCAATTACTGGGCTGCCACCACTGTGCATTTCCTCGGCGTGGCTTCCTTGCTTGTTGGCGCACATTTCGCCAATCAGGCGGCGGTGTTGACCACCATACAGACCACGCTGGCAGCGATTCAGATTGGCAAAGAGGTATCGTCACCCAAACCTGTCGTACAGCCCTCAACAGTGCCGCCGCAATAAAAAACGGCCTTCATTGGAAGGCCGTTCTGCATCGCGCCAGATCATGGCATTTCCGGCAACTCGTGAGGGCGCAAGTCGAACACCAGCACTTCGGCATCGATACCGTTGCTCAAAGTGAGCAGCTGTTCTTCACGAACCCGCACGCCGTCGCCTTCCTGCAAGGCTTGGCCATTGAGTTCGACACTGCCACGCGCAACGTGCACGTAGGCGTAACGACTGGCCGGCAATTTCAGCGTGGCACTTTCCTTGCCGTCGAATAACCCGGCGTAGACCCGCGCATCCTGACGGACTTTCAGAGAACCGTTGCTACCGTCCGGCGAGATGATCAGTTGCAGACGACCGCGTTTTTTCTGCGCGCTGAAATGCTCCTGTTGATAGCGCGGTTTGGCGCCGCTGACGTCCGGCACGATCCAGATTTGCAGAAAGTGCACGGGCTTGGTGGCCGAGTGGTTGAACTCGCTGTGCGCCACGCCGCTGCCGGCGCTCATCAATTGCACATCACCGGGGCGGATCACCGAGCCAGTGCCGAGGGTGTCCTTGTGTTCCAGCGCGCCTTCGAGCACATAGGAAAAGATCTCCATGTCGCGGTGCGGGTGCTGGCCAAAACCTTTGCCGGCGGCGACCCGGTCATCGTTGATCACCAGCAGATCGGAGAAACCCTGTTCACGCGGGTTGCGGTAGCTGGCGAAAGAAAAGGTGTGAAACGACTTCAACCAGCCGTGATTGGCGAGGCCGCGATCGGAGGCTTTGCGAAGAGTCAGCATGATGAAATCTCCTGGTTGGACGTGAATTCGTCCGAGTGAGGAGAAGGTTACTGGTTACCTTGGGAGGCAATAAGTAGATGGAAATTGAAAGACTGTCCGGCTCAGGTTGACAGTTTTGCGTTATGGTTCACGTATTCGATTACGCTCATCACGACTCAGTTGGCCATAATGCCCCGGCTGTAGCGTGCGTATTGACCCTTGAATATGTGTGATGCCTACCATGAAAACCGTGGCAATGGTGCTGTTCCCCGACTTTCTGATGCTCGACATGGCCGGGCCGCTGGAAGTGTTTTCAGTCGCCAACCGTTATCTGAAACCTGATTTGCACTATCAACTGACGACACTAGGGACGGAGCGCGGCTTGCTCAAGGCTTCCAATGGTGTACAGGTTCAGGCTGATCTGCACATCGACGAGGCGGCCGAGCGCTATGACCTGTTATTGGTGCCCGGCGGCCCCGGCGCCTATAACCAGAGATTTCCCGAGCTGTTTGGCTGGTTGAAAAAAGCCGTGCCGCGCGCGGAGCGTTACGGTTCGATTTGCACTGGCGCATTCATCCTCGGCCATGCCTGCCTGCTTGACGGTTATCGCGTCACCACGCACTGGAACTACACCGAGCGCCTGATCAAGGCTTTCCCGAAAACCACGGTGACCACCGACCAGATCTACGTTGAGGATCGCAATCTCATCACTTCGGGCGGCGTGACCGCTGGCATCGATCTGGCACTGGCGGTGGTGGCCAGGGATCACGGCAAGAAAATCGCCCAGGACGTCGCCAAGGTTTTGTTGGTGGTGATGAAGCGTCAGGGTGGGCAAGCCCAGTTCAGCCCATTGATGGCGGCCGTCTCACCGCAACAAACGCCCATCACCCGCGCGCAGAATTACGTACTTGAACACTTGGATGAGCCCTTCACAGTCGAGCGCATGGCCGGATTGGCCAATATGAGCGCACGGCACTTTGCTCGCCTGTTCGCCCGTGACGTCAACATGACTCCCATGGAGTTTCTGCAGAATGCCCGCATTGACTGCGCGCGAAACCTGTTGGAAACCAGCGATCTGCCGCTGAAAACCATCGCCTACAAAAGTGGTTTCGGCAGTGTCCGGCACATGCGCTCGCTATTCGCCGAAAAGCTCGGTCTTACGCCGTTACAATACCGCGAACAGTTCAGCTAGAGCGGTTCTGTCCGTCAGACGCAGCCGGATGTCCGTGCTGCGTCGGCTCCGGCGGTTGTATCGTCACGCAACAGTGCCAAGATGTTTGGCATGAATAATCACAACGACACAAGCCAAGGTTCGGTGCTGCGTTTTGGCCCCTACGCCTTTCATGTGCGCCAGCGTCTGGTTCTTGAAGGCGAGCAGCCGCTGCGCATGGGTGGGCGCGCCATGGACATTCTTCAGGTGCTGCTCGAACACGCGGGCGAGGTAGTCAGCAAAGAGCAGTTGATTGCTCGTGTGTGGCCGACTTCGATCGTCGAAGAGATCAACCTGCGGGTGCACATCGCAGCGTTGCGCCGCGCACTGGGTGACGGCATAAACGGTCAGCGTTTCATCATTCACGTGGCGCAGTGCGGCTACAGTTTTGTCGCCCCGGTGGAGCAGGGCACAAGTGATGCGCTGCACATGCCCGCTGCCGCCCTCACGCCACTGCACAATCTTCCGGCACGACTGACGCCAGTCAGTGGGCGCGACGCCCTGATCGGTAGTCTGGTTCGACAAATGCCGGTGTGCCGCTTGATGACCATTACCGGTGCGCCGGGTGTTGGCAAAACCACTGTGGCACTGCGCGTGGCGGAATTGCTGCTGCAATACTTTCGCGATGGCGCCTGGTGGGTCGACCTTGCCATGCTCGAAGATGACAAACCCTTGCTCGACCACCTGTTGCACGCCCTGAATACAGACTTTTTCACACTGACGGGCCGGCACGCCTTGTTGGTGCTGGATAACTGCGATCACCGGCGCGACAGTTGCGCGACTCTGGTAGAGACCCTGTTGCATGCCGCGCCTCGCCTGTCGATTCTGGTCACCGGCCGCGAAGCCTTACACATTCCACAGGAAGCCGTTCATTACGTGCCGCTGCTGGCGATTCCCAAGCGCTCTACATTGAACTCCGTCGAGGAAGCCATGGGCTATCCGGCGGTGCAGTTGTTCGTCAATCGCGCGCGAGCGCGGCAACAGGGCTTCAGTTTGCGTCAACAGGATTTGTCAGGCGTGCGCGAGATCTGCCGCCAACTGGACGGTCTGCCGCTGGCGATCGAGCTCGCCGCTGCGCAGATCGACGCGCTGGGCTTGATCGGCTTACAGGCACAGGTTGAAAACGGTCTGCAGTTGCTTGGCCAAGGACGGCGCACTGCGGAGCCGCGCCATCAGTCAATGGCCGCTGCGATCGATTGGAGCTTCCAGTACCTGACGGAAATGGAACAGCGGGTGCTGCTGCGTCTGTCGGTGTTCAGCACGGGCTTTACTCTGGAGGCTGCGCTGAGCGTGATCAGCAGCGTGGATCTGGCGGGATCCAGGTTGAGCGCAATTATCGAAGGGTTGGCGCGCAAGTCACTGCTCATTCAAGAACCCAACCGGGCAACGGCACGCTATTGGATGCTCAACACCGTGCGCCGCTATGCCCGTGATCGCTTTGAGCGCAGCGACGACAGGCTCGAACTGCAACAGCGTCATGCGCGCTATCTCAGCCGCACGCGCAATGCGTCAGGCCAGGCACTGCTCGCGCAGGCTGTCGAGTAGCAGGCGGACCTTGCGCAAGTCCGGGGTGGCGTAGCCTTCGGTGAAGCGCTGGTAAATGGGGCTGAGCAAATCCCATGCTTCGCGATGGCGGGACTGGCGCTGCCATAATCGGGCGAGGTCCGTGGCGCTGCGCAGCTCCCAGGCCAACGCGCCCTGGCTTCTGGCGATGGCCAGAGCTTGTTGCAGGGTTTGTTCGGCTTCTCGGGTTTCAGCGGTGTCTGAGCAGGCCGATTCGCGAGCAGGCTCGCTCCCACAGGAAACAGCGCACAACTCGGAATTTGCGCCCGACACCGACCCCTTGTGGGAGCGAGCCTGCTCGCGAAGGGGCCATTCTGAACCCTTCACTAATGCCACCGCCCGTGCCCGCACTATCTCCGCTGCACTCCAACCCGCATCCCCGGTGCGCGCGCGCTCCACCAGTGCATCATCGACAAAACGCTCATCCAGCGTAACCATCACTTCCCGGATCAAACCGCTGCTCTGCGTCGATACCGGCGCGGCATTATCCGGATCGATCACCTGCGCGTAGTGCCGCGCCCAATTATTGAACAGCAGTACCGAATGCTTCTGCGACTGCTCCAGCAACAATTGCAGGAGCGCGCGGGCGTTGGCGGCGTCGCCGTTGTAATGGGCGATCAGACAACTGGCCAGCGCCAGCGTGTAGCAGATCGATGTGCCATGGTCGATCTGCACGGCAATATCCAGCGCCTGCCGTGCCGCGCGCCATGCCTGTTCTGGCAGACCCTGCAGCCATAGCACGCGGGCCAGTACCGTCAGCGAAGCGACGCTCTGGTCGTACTGCACGCCAAAGCCATGGGTGAAACGATTGAGATGGCCGCTGTGGGCCATGCGTTGCAGCACCTGCTCGGCATGTACGCGCGCCTGCGGTTGGTCGCCGGCATAATGCAGGGCCAGCACGCGCAAGCGATGCGTGCTCAGCGACAGCAATGGCTCGTCGTGCACGCCGATGCGATCAAATTGCTCACTCTGCGCCAGCGCCATGCGGTAATGCCCGCAACTCAGATTGACCGCCATATGCCCCGATATCGCACGCAGTTGCCCGGCCAGATCGCCGTGTTCCTCGGCCAATTGGCAGGCGTCGACGAAGGCCTGAATGGTTTGTGGCGTGCCGCCCCAGGTGTGATAGCTGGCGCTACCGAGCGCCAGTTTCAAGGCGATTTGCAGGCGAGGGCAGGGCGGTAGCAGCGAGTCTGCTGGCGAAGCCTCCAGCAAACTCAGTGCCCGGCGCACATAGCGGCTGTAATCGCGCAGCAACGACAGCTCCTGCCACAACGGTGCCGACGCGGCTGCCAGCTGCACGCCCAGCTCATCTGGTCCCGGCCCGTCGAGGCTCCAATCCAGCGCCGCGCGCAAATCCTCCAGCCCCCTCGCATAGCGCTCCATCCACAATACAGTCGGAGTATTGTCCCAATCCGCCTGCGCCTGCTGCATCAGTGTCAGGCAGCGCTCGGCGTGGCGTTGGCGGGTTGCGCTGAGCTCGTCAGCCTGTTCGAGTTTTTCCAGTGCGTAGTGGCGCGTGGTGTCGAGCAACCGGTAGAAAACATCTTCGTCGCCCACTTCGACGCTCAGCAGGGATTTGGCCACCAGCTGCGTGACAGCGGTGAACACCGCGCCGGGGTCGATCTGTTGGCCGATGACCACCGCTGCCGCCGAGGCGAGCGTGAAGCTGCCGCGGAAAATTCCCAATCGCCGCAAACAGGTTTGCTCGCAGGCGTTGAGCAGGTTGAAGCTCCAGTCCATCGTTGCGCGCAGGGTCAGGTGGCGCTCGGCGCTGCTGTGGTGTCCGGCCGACAATGGCGGCAAACCCTCGCGCAATTGCTTGAGCAATCCGTCCATGCCCAATTCGCTGATCTGCGCGGCGGCCAGTTCCAGCGCCAGCGGAATGCCGTCCAGGCGCTGGCAGATTTCGATCGCCTGCGGTAGCTCGGCGCGACTCAGTTGAAAGCTTTCCCGCGCCGCGGTGGCGCGCTCGACAAACAGTTGCAGCGCGGCAAAGCCCAGCGCCTGAGCCGGCTCCATCGGCGACGACATGGACGGGCATTCGAGCGATTCCAGACGCTGCACGAACTCGCCCTCCGCGCGCAGGCTCTCGCGGCTGGTGGCGAGGATATGCACCTTTGGCGCTCCCCGCAGAATCTGCTCGCTGAGCGACGCGACCGCATCGATCAAGTGCTCGCAGTTGTCGATCACCAACAACATTTGCCGTTCTCGCAGGCCGTCGACCAGACCAGCCTGCGCATCGCCTTCTGGCGCGGACAGATCAAGCAGCGTCGCCAGATGCGAGCCGATCAGCGCGGGATCGGCGATGGGCGCCAAGTCCACCAGGCGGATGCCGTCGCGATACTGGTCGAGCAATTGTTCGGCGACGCGCAGGGCGACGGTGGTCTTGCCGATGCCGCCGGGACCGACCAGAGTGATGCAGCGTCGGCGCGGCAGTTGCGCGATCAGGTGATCGATCACGGGCTGGCGCCCAATCATCCGCGTACGACGCAGCGGCAGGTTGTGTCTGGCGACGGGCATCGCCGGTTTTTGTTCGATGCTGTCGAGCACGATCGGTGCGACAAAACTGTAGCCGCGCTGCGCCACGGTGACGATGTAGCGCTGGCCGTTCTGCCCGTCGCCAAGCGCTTTGCGCAGGGCCGCCATGTGCACGCGCAGATTGATGTCTTCGACGACGCTGTCTGGCCAGACGCAGGCCATCAATTGCTGTTTGCTCACCACTTCACCGGCGTGGGCCAGCAAAATCAGGAGGATATCCATCGCCCGCCGTCCCAGGCGCAGAGGCTGTTGGCCTTCAATTAGCAGTCGTTGCCCGGGATGAATCCGATAGGGGCCAAACGCAATGGCCTGATTCGGGGAGAAACTCAACAGCGCGCTCCTGCGGTGATGCGGCGGACAGGGCGAATCAGTCCCTGGCGCATGCGCAGGCCTTCTGATCCGGGGTGTCCGGGCATAATCCTCAGGTTTGAGCATCAGTGCAACGGGTGGCGTAACGGCAGCAGTCAAAACACCGCAGGCTGCGCTGCGTTGTTTTTCGGTCTGCCCATGACTCGACAGCGCCAGGCGAAGGGGTTGATGCCCTCGCTGCGGGTGAACATGTGGCAGAAGTGCGCCTGATCGCAGAAGCCGCATTCGAGGCTGATTTGCGTCAGGCTCAAGTCGGTGTGCTGGATCAGCAACTTGGCCCGGGCCAGGCGCTGGGCGCGGATCCAGTCCTGTGGCGACAGGCCGGTGCTGCATTTGAATGCACGGGAGAAGTGACTGCGCGACAGTGAGCAGGCGCGGGCCAGTTCAGCCACTTCGAGACTTTCGCCCAAGCGATCGAGGATCAACTGTTTGATCTGGCGTTCGCGCTGCGGACTGAGTCCGCCAGTCGTGTTCTTCCGCGGTTCGCAGGCAGGGGCGAGGGCGACGGTTTGCTGTAGATAAGCCATGGCCAAGGTCCGTGTCGGTGGGGAATACACGGTCGGCGCATTCCCTCAGGTCAAAAAAGCAACGCTGCGCAGAGGGCTTCATTGTTGGGCGAGGGCTTGAGGCTGACGAGTTAATCGTTGTTAATTTCCTCGCCCAGGCTGGAACTCAGCACATCCTTGCAAGTCAGCGCCCGGTGCTTTGCGCGACGATGTCGACAAAGCACGGCCGCCGTTGGCCAGGTTCAAAGGGGAATGCAATGAAAGGCTTGGTGAAAGCAGCAACGACCCTGGCGGTCATGCTGGCAATGTCCGGCGCGATGGCGCAGGCACCGCAGGTGGGCACTCAGGCGCCGGGTTATTTCCGCTTGGCGGTGGGCGATTACGAAGTCACCGCGTTGTTCGACGGTTACAACGATTTGTCGCCGAAGTTGTTGCAGGGCATGAGCCAGAGTCAGATTCGCGCGCTGCTCGCACGCCGTTCGATTGAAACCCCGGGCGTGCAGACGGCGTTCAATGCCTTTCTGGTCAACACCGGCACACAACTGATTCTGGTCGACACCGGCGCAGGGCAGTGCATCGGCGCCACCGCAGGCCAACTCTCGGCCAACATGCAGGCCGCCGGTTACAAGCCTGAGCAGGTCGACACAATTTTGCTGACCCACCTGCACCTTGATCACGTCTGTGGTCTGGTCGATGCCGAAAAGAAACCGGTGTTCGCCAACGCCACCGTGTTTGCAGCCAAAGCCGAGGCCGACTACTGGCTCGATCCGGCAGCACTGGCCAAAGCTCCGGCGGGAGCCAAAGAGTTTTTCAAAATTGCCCAGGATTCGACGGCGCCCTACGTTGCCGCTGGCCGCTTCAAGACGTTTGCCGCCGGGCAGTCGCCATTGCCGGGACTGGTCGAAGCAACCCTCGAAGCCGGGCACACCCCGGGCAGCACCACGTACCGCTTCACCTCGCAGCAGCAGAGCATCGTGTTCATGGGCGATCTGGTGCACAACCTCGCGGTGCAGTTCTTGCACCCGGAAGTCTCGATCGGTTTCGACGTCAACAGTCAGCAAGCGATCGCCAGTCGGCAGGCAGTGTTCAGTGCTGCGGCAGCGAGCAAGACCTGGGTGACGGCAGCGCATCTGCCGTTCCCGGGCATCGGCCACATCGCCGCCGAGGGCAAGCATTTCCAGTGGGTGCCGGTGGAGTACGGCCCTTACAAACGCGCGGCGAAAGTGCCGTTGATCGAGTAAAGTGCCCAGCGCCAGTGGCATAAAGCGTCTGACACCGATAAGGAAACCACGCCCATGAACCGTAACGATCTGCGCCGCGTCGACATGAACCTGCTGGTGATTTTCGAAGCGTTGATGTTCGAAAAGAACCTGACCCGCGTTGCCGAAAAACTGTTCATGGGCCAACCGGCGGTCAGTGCTGCGCTGGGGCGCTTGCGTGATCTGTTCGACGATCCGTTGCTGCTGCGCAACGGTCGCGGTATGGAACCGACGGCGCGGGCGCTGGCGATCCTCAAGGAGCTGCAACCGGCGATGGACGTGATTTCCGGCGCAGTCAGCCGCGCCAAGGAATTCGAACCGGCGAGCAGTTGCGATGTGTTTCGCATCGGACTGTCGGACGACGCCGAGTTCGGTCTGTTTCCGCCGCTGTTGCGCCAGCTTCAGCAGGAGGCGCCGGGGATTGTCGTGGTGGTACGCCGCGCCAACTACCTGTTGATGCCGGCGCTGTTGGCCTCTGGAGAAATCTCCGTGGGTGTCAGCTACACCACGGATCTGCCGGCCAATGCCAAGCGCAAGAAGCTGCGTGATATTCCCTGCAAAGTGCTGCGCGGCGACGACCGTCCGGGGCCGCTGACGCTGGACGAATATTGCGAGCGTCCGCATGCGATGGTGTCGTTCTCCGGTGATCTGAGCGGCAATATCGACCTGGATCTGGCCAAGATCGGCCGCTGCCGCCGGGTGGTTCTTGGTGTGCCGCAGTTCAGCGGCTTGCGCGCCTTGCTCGCCGGTACCGAGATGATCGCCACGGTGCCGGATTACGCCGCCTGTGCCCTTGTTGAAGGCTGCGCACTGCGTGCCGAAGACCCGCCATTCCCGATCGATGCCGCGCAGTTGTCGATGGCCTGGAGCGGGGTGCACGACAACGACCCGGCAGAGAAATGGCTGCGCTCGCGCATTAGCCAGTTCATGGCGGCGCCGCTGGATATTCCGGCGCTTTAACCGCCCTCGATTACACAAGCAGTTCTCCTGTGGCAGCGAGCCTGCTCGTGAAAGCGGTGTGTCAGTTAGTGTGGATGTGACTGGCCTGACGCCTTCGCGAGCAGGCTCGCTCCCACTTTGTTTTTGTGGCGGTCTGCAAATTGAATGCACGCTGCCAATCCCCGTGTGGGAGCGAGCTTGCTCGCGAAAGCGGTGTGCCAGGCAACGTATATGTGACTGACCTGACGCCTTCGCGAGCAGGCTCACTCCCACTTTGTTTTTGTGGCTGTCTGCAAATTGAGCGCATGCCGCTAATCCCTGTGGGAGCGAGCCTGCTCGCGAAAGCGGTGTGTCAGTTAGTGTGGATGTGACTGACCTGACGCAATCGCGAGCAGGCTCACTCCCACATTGTTTTTGTGGCGGTCTGCAAATCGAATGCACGCCACCAATCCCTGTGGGAGCGAGCCTGCTCGCGAAAGCGGTGTGTCAATCAACGTATATATGACTGACCTGGCGCCTTCGCAAGCAGGCTCACTCCCACATTGTTTTGTGGCTGGCGGCAGAACATCAAAGACCTGAAAAGCAACTAAGCACACCCATCCAATTTCTTCCGCGCCGGCCTTGGCATGATTCCCGTCAATGACATTCAAAGGGTCGGGTCATGATTGCTACGAGGGATGAACAGGCGCGCGACATCGGGTTGCTGTTCCTGCGGGTCAGCGGCGGGTTGTTTCTGTTGTGGGTGCACGGCTTGCCGAAGTTGCTGGACTTCACCGCGCAGTTGCAACTGATCGAAGACCCGTTCCATCTCGGCGCCCACCTGACCCTGATCCTGGCGATCTTCGCCGAAGTCCTCTGCCCGTTGCTGATCGTCGCCGGTGTGCTGGCGCGTTTGGCCTGCTTGCCTATTCTCTTTGTACTGCTCGTGGCGCTGCTGGTCGTGCATCCGCAATGGAGTGTGGCTGAAGGGCAGTTTGGCTGGTTGCTATTGATTCTTTTCACCACCGTATTGATCGCCGGGCCCGGACGGCTGGCGATTCCTGTTCGTTTGCCCGGAGTGCTGCGTTATGCCTGAAGTCCTCAATTCACAAGCACCGGGGGCCGATAAGACCGTCACGTTGATCATCAAACACTCGGTCAAAACCGGTTTCGAATCGGCGTATGAAGCATGGCTGCGCAACATCGTGCGCGTTGCCGGGCAGCGCGAAGGGCATTTGGGTGTGGACGTGGTGCGCGGCAAGCGCGGGCGTCTGGATTTTTACACGTGCGTATTGCGCTTCAGCTCCACCGAAGCGATGCAGGGCTGGCTGGAATCCTCCGAGCGTCAGGCGCTGGTGGCTGAAGCCGCACCGATGCTGGCTGACGGTGATCAGACCGAAGTCGCGCCGGTCAATGAATTCTGGTTCACACCGCTGGCCGAAGCCGGCTCGCCACCGCCGCGCTGGAAGCAGGCTGTCGTCACCCTGTTAGTGATTCTGCCGCACACCCTGCTGGTGCCGCTGATCTGGGGGCCGTTGCTGGCGCTGCATCCGCTTCTGTCCAACTACGTGGTCGCCACGTTCCTGATCACCCTGACCATCGTCCTCTCGGTGGTCTACGTGGTGATGCCGCCGGTCACCCGTCTGTTCACCCCGTGGCTGGAAGCCAGTCAGGCCCATGAACACCTCGATTCCCAAGAAACCTCGCCGCGTTGAGCGGGGTTTGCTTCTTTTCACTTTCGCTTGAGGAACTGCGATGAGCGCCGATCTGATTTTATTCAATGGCCAGTTTCATACCGTAGACCGGGAAAAACCACTGGCCAGTGCGGTGGCGATCAAGGACGGCCGCTTCGTTGCCGTCGGTAACGATGCCGAGGCCATGGCCCTCAAGGGCAGCGCCACACAAGTGGTCGACATGAAGGGCCGCTGCGTCATCCCTGGCCTCAACGACTCGCACCTGCACCTGATTCGTGGCGGTTTGAACTACAACCTCGAACTGCGCTGGGAAGGTGTGCCATCGCTCGCCGACGCGCTGCGTATGCTCAAAGACCAGGCCGATCGCACGCCGACCCCGCAGTGGGTGCGCGTGGTCGGTGGCTGGAACGAATTCCAGTTCGCCGAAAAACGCATGCCGACCCTGGAAGAAATCAACCAGGCCGCGCCGGATACTCCGGTGTTCATCCTGCACCTCTACGACCGTGCGCTGCTCAACCGCGCCGCCCTGCGCGTGGCCGGTTACACCCGCGACACGCCGAACCCGCCGGGTGGCGAGATCGTGCGCGACAGCAACGGCAACCCGACCGGCATGCTGGTCGCGCGGCCGAACGCGATGATTCTCTACTCGACCCTGGCCAAAGGGCCGAAGCTGCCGCTGGAATATCAGGTCAACTCGACCCGCCAGTTCATGCGTGAACTCAATCGCCTCGGCCTGACTAGTGCAATCGACGCCGGCGGTGGTTTCCAGAACTATCCGGACGATTACCAGGTGATCGAGCAACTGGCCAAAGACGATCAGTTGACCGTACGCATCGCCTACAACCTGTTCACCCAGAAGCCGAAAGAAGAGCTGACCGATTTTCAGAACTGGACCGGCAGCGTCAAGTTGCATCAGGGCGACGACTACCTGCGCCACAACGGCGCCGGCGAAATGCTGGTGTTCTCCGCCGCCGACTTCGAAGACTTCCTCGAACCGCGCCCGGACCTGCCGCAGACCATGGAGCAGGAACTGGAACCGGTGGTGCGCCACCTCGTTGAGCAGCGCTGGCCGTTCCGTCTGCACGCCACGTACAACGAATCGATCAGCCGCATGCTCGACGTGTTCGAGAAGGTCAACCGCGACGTTCCGTTCAACGGTCTGCCGTGGTTCTTCGACCACGCCGAAACCATCACCCCGCAAAACATCGAGCGTGTGAAAGCGCTGGGCGGCGGCATCGCGATTCAGGATCGCATGGCGTTCCAGGGTGAATACTTCGTCGATCGCTACGGCAAACAAGCCGCCGAGGCCACGCCACCGATCAAGCGCATGCTCGCCGAAGGCGTGCCGGTCGGCGCCGGTACCGACGCCACCCGCGTGTCCAGTTACAACCCGTGGACTTCGTTGTACTGGATGGTCAGCGGTCGCACCGTTGGCGGTCTGGCGTTGTACGAAGAAGGTTTGCCACGCAGCACCGCGCTGGAACTGTTCACCCACGGCAGCGCTTGGTTCTCTTCGGAGCAGGGCAAGAAGGGCCAGATCCGTGTCGGCCAACTGGCAGACCTCGCTGCACTGAGCGCGGACTTCTTCAGCGTTGAAGAAGAAGCGATCAAGTGGATCGAGTCGGTGATGACCGTGGTCGGCGGCAAGATTGTCTACGCCGCCGGCGACTTCGAAGACCTCGGCCCGCGCTCGATTCCGGTGCTGCCGGACTGGTCGCCGGTAGTCAAAGTCCCGGGCCACTGGCGCCCGAACTCGCCGTTGCAAGCGCAGGTTCACCAGTGCAGCGGGCCATGCGCCGTGCACACCCACAGCCATGAAAAAGCGCGGATGTCGAATGCACCGGTCAGCGATTTCGCCGGTTTCTGGGGCGCGTTCGGCTGTTCCTGCTTCGCGTTCTGAGTTTGAAAAAAGCGCCGGTCATCAGGGCCGGCGCTTCCCGTAACAACCATCCATCCAGGAGTTTTGCCATGAGCGTTCCTTACAAGCGTCTGAACAAAGATGATGCCGTCGTCCTGCTGGTCGACCACCAGACCGGTCTGATCTCGCTGGTGCAGGATTTCTCGCCGAACGAGTTCAAGAACAACGTGCTGGCACTGGGCGACATCGCCAAGTTCTTCAAGCTGCCGACCATTCTGACCACCAGCTTCGACGCAGGTCCAAACGGCCCGATCGTGCCTGAGCTGCTCGAGCAATTCCCAGACGCGCCGTTCATTCAGCGTCCAGGCCAGATCAACGCCTGGGACAACGAAGACTTCGTCAAAGCGATCAAGGCCACCGGCCGCAAGCAACTGATCATCGCCGGTGTCGTGACCGACGTTTGCGTAGCTTTCCCGACCCTGTCGGCGATCGCTGAAGGCTTCGAAGTGTTCGTCGTCACCGACTCGTCGGGTACCTTCAACACCACCGTGCAACAAGCAGCGTGGGCGCGGATGTCCGCCGCCGGTGCACATCTGATGAACTGGTTCGCTGTGGCCTGCGAGCTGCAGGGCGACTGGCGCAACGACATGGAAGGTCTGGCGCATCTGCTGTCCGAGCGTCTGCCTAACTATCGCAACCTGATCAACAGCTACACCAAGTTCACTGCCAAGTAATCTGGTCGAAAGTCAAAAGCCCCTCACCCTAGCCCTCTCCCGGAGGGAGAGGGGACTGACAGCGTTGTTTGCTAGAGTTGCATCGACCTGCAATACCGAGCCGAGCTCCGCTCTTGAAACGCATGGAGATCGGCTCCCTTTCACCCTCGCCCCCTTAGGGGGAGAGGGCTGGGGTGAGGGGGGGAGCTTTTGATCTTCAAAGTTTCAGATCAGCGTTTTTGCAACCAACCCAAGAAACCAACTTTTTTCACCGCCACCGGTTTGGCCATCAACGCGAGGCGACTGTTCTGCTGACGCACCGCCTGCAACTTGTTCAAGGCCCGGCCGACTTCGCTGCGCTTGTCCATGCACTCACGGGTCAACTGTTTGTCGAGACGATAGATGATGCTCGACGTCAGCGCTGTGAACGTCGCCTGCGACGGTGTATCGGCAAGAATGCTCTGCTCACCCATGACTTCGCTCGGCCCCATGCGCCCGGCCTCGGTCTGGCCATTGCCGTCCGGCACCGTCGCGCTGACCACGCCCGTGGCGATCACGAACAGACTGTCCGGCACCTCGTCCAGATCCAGCACCACCTGACCGGCCGTGTACTGCTGCGCGACCATCGACTCAGCGAGGCGATCGCGTTCTTCACTGCTCAGCGAACGGAAAATCTTCACCTCGTCCAGCAACGCACGAGCGCGGCTCGACGGTTCGATCACGCCGTCGGGATGCCGGGAAATACCCGCCGCTTCGAGATGGCGGTGGGCGAGGTCGAACAGCTGATTGCGCACTTCGCTCTTCTTGCCCAGCTCAGCGATGAAACCGCTGGCAACGTATTCCGACATGGTTTCGCCGGCCTCTTTGAGTACGGCTTTCGGCGCCGGGCTGAGCAGCAGAGAACTGCTGCCCTGCAAGGTGCGATCAAGGGCATCCAATACCCGACGCGGACGAATGTGGTTCGGCACCTTGATACTGATCGAGACGCCGTGCATGTTGTTCGGCCGGCTGAGGTTGACGATCTTTGCCTTGGCCGCCACCGAGTTCGGTACGACGGCCATGGTGCCGGCGCTGGTCAGCAGGTGCGTGGCGCGCCAGTCGATATCGAAGACCTTGCCTTCGACGCCGTCGATCATCACCAGATCGTCCACTTGATACGGCTTGGTGGTGTTGAGGACGATGCCGGAAAACACGTCGGCGAGGGTGCTTTGCAGCGCCAGACCGACCACGATGGCGACTACCCCGGAAGTGGCCAGCAGACCTTTGACTGGCAGCTCCAGCACGTAACCGGCTGCCGCAACAATGGCGACCAGAAACACCAGCGCGCCGATGACATCCTGCAACAAGCGTCCGCTGTGACCGATGCGGCGCATCAGCGCCAGGCCGATCACTTCGGTCAGCACCCGTGCTGCGTACAACCACCAGAGAATCCCCAGCGCCGTCGCACCCAGCTGCGCCACGCGATCATCGGCGAACAGCGGAGCCTGCAACGGGCTGACACCCGCATTGATCACCAGCGCGCTGAACGCCAGAAACAGCGCCAGACGCACGCCGACTCGCGGCGCGCGGTGGCTGAAGGGCGAGAAGTGCCAGAGTGCGGCGTCGAGCAGGAGCAGGACGGCGCTCCAGGACAGCAGGTGGGCGTAGAAAAGAGTCATGACCGGTACTCCGCGACGCTGGTGAGAAAAAAGATCGCAGCCTGCGGCAGTTCCTACAGGGAATCGTATTCCAGGGTAGGCGCTGCCGCAGGCTGCGATCTTTCGCTTTTATGGATTCAGATGAGTCTTCAACTCGGCCGCCGCTTGACGCACCGCTGCTTTGACTTCCGGAATCTGGCTCAGCGGATTGAGCAGGCCAAAGTCATGAATCATCCCGTTGTAGCGCACCGAGGTCACCGGCACGCCGGCTGCATCCAGATGCCGCGCATAGCCTTCGCCTTCGTCACGCAGCACGTCGAACTCGGCGGTCTGCACCAGCGCAGCGGGCAGGCCCTTGAGCTGTTCGGCGCTGGCTTTGAGCGGCGAGGCATGGATCTGCGCACGCTCGGCCGGGTTGGTGGTGTAGTTGTCCCAGAACCACTGCATCATGCCCTTGGTGAGGAAATGGCCCTCGGCAAATTGCTGGTACGAACCGTCGTCGAACTGCGCATTGGTTACCGGCCACATCAACAGCTGGAAGCGCAGGGCAGGGGTTTTCTGCTCCTTGGCCATCAACGCCACGACCGCTGCCATGTTGCCGCCGACGCTGTTGCCGGCCACCGCCAGACGCTTGCCATCGACACCGATGTCCTTGCCGTGCTCGGCCACCCATTTCGTCGCGGCGTACGCCTGGTTGATCGCGGTCGGGTACTGCGCTTCCGGCGATGGCGTGTAATCGACATACACCGCAACAGCGCCCGAGCCGACCACCAGATCACGAATCAGGCGCTGGTGCGTCGGGAAATCGCCCAGCACCCAGCCGCCCCCGTGGAAGAACATGAACACCGGCAACTCGCCTTTGACCTTGGCCGGGCGCACCACTTTCAGGTTGAGGGTCTGGCCATCGACCTTGATCGCCTTGTCGCTGACTTCCACACCGGACAGATCAACCTTCACCGAAGCCTGCGCACCGGTCAGCACCGCACGGGCGTCTTTCGGGCTCAGTTGCTCCAGCGGACGACCACCGCCAGCGGCGAGGGCATCGAGGAACGCTTGGGTGTTGTGTTCGACGCCAGGGCTGCCAGCGGCGAAAGCGCTGCTGACGGAGAGGGCGAGGAGGGACGCGGCGAGGGTTTTCTTGATGCTCATGTTCAATTCCATTTTTGAATGTGTGATGTAGGAGCTGGCGAAGGCTGCGATCTGATCGTTCCCACGCTCTGCGTGGGAATGCAGCCGGGGACGTGTTCAGGGTTGTTTTCAAACCGTGAGCAAAGATTAATGGGCTGCTGAAAAGCGAAAAAGCGGCTATAAAGCGTTTAACTGTCCACCAGAGAGTGACAATGAACCCGTTCGAAGACATGCGTATTTTTTGCCAGGTCATGGACTCCGGCAGCTTCACCGCTGCGGCCGATCAGTTGGGCCTGTCCAAGCAATTCGTCAGCCGCCGTTTGATGCAACTGGAAGAGCGACTTGGTGTGCGCTTGTTGAATCGCTCGACCCGCCGCCTCGACGTCACGCCGCTGGGGCAGAGCTATTACGAATCGGCGCTACGTTTGCTCGGCGAGGTAGAGCAGGTCGAGCAGGGCATCGCCGGCGAAACCGCCGAGCCGCGCGGCACGATTCGTCTGAGCGCGCCGCTGTCGTTTGCCGTGGCGCATCTGGGTTGTCTGTTGCCGTTATTCTTGCAGCGTTACCGCGAGGTCACCGTGGAGGTCGACTTGAGCGATCGCCCGGTCGACCTGCTCGGCGAGGGCTACGACCTGGCCCTGCGCATCGGCGTGCTGGAAGACTCGACACTGATCGCCCGGCGCATCGCCAGCATCGAACGGGTCTACTGTGCCAGCCCGGCCTACCTCGCCGAACGCGGCACACCACTCAGACCCGAAGACCTGCACAGCCACGATTGCCTGCCTTACGGCCACGGTCGCTCGGTGCAATGGCGCTTCAACGAAGCTCCGGGCAAACCGCTGCTGATCAACGTCACCGGGCGCATGCGCGTCAACAACGGCGAACTGCTGCGGGACGCCGCGGTGCAGGGGATGGGAATTACTTATCTGCCAACCTTCATCGTCGGCGCGGCGTTGAAGGACGGGCGGCTGGTGCCAGTGCTGGATGATTTACGCCCGGAGCCACTGACCCTGTCGGCGGTTTATCCGCAGCATCGCCAGGCTTCGCGGCCGGTGCAGGCGCTGGTGGAGTTTTTGCGTGAGCGGCTTAACCAGAGTCATGTGAATCTTTGATAGTGGTGCCTACTGGGCAAACAAACGGCGTGTTATCGATCGGGCGAACGTCACACCGTTTTTTCCTGCTATGTCTTTATGGATATTCCTGTCGGGTATGCAAAACGCTAAGTATCTCGATTCGATCCGTCACCTCATAAATCACTACGTAGTTAGGCTGTACAACGATTTCCCGGGTGCCGGGAGATCGACCTTTACGGTAGAGATGGGGATGAACGGAGAGTGAGGTTGTGGATTCTTCGATGGATTTCGAGAGACTCACTGCGGCTGCAAAGTTTCTCTCGCCAATGTATCTGAGGATATTCGAAAGATCGGCCTTGGCTTCGGGCCGCCACTCAATCTGCATCGGCCTTTTTTCGCATGGATTCGATCAAGGCATGCATGTCCGCCATCACGTCCTCATGGGGGAGACTCGGATGGGGATCATCTCTGGACGCCTGCACCTTGGCTCGCAACCAGCGATCATGACTGGCAGCCTGCTCGTCGTTTTCAAACCCTGAATCGTCGGGAAAGATTTTGCCGTCCATAGTGCCTCCGGGATCAATGCCTGGCAGTCTATTCGGTACAGGGATTGCTGTCGTCGTTGTCTGGATGAACTGCATCTGGGTCGAGCTCCATGAGTACTTGTAGTTCGTCAAATCCTAGCCTGAGCGCTTCCGACGGCCAACCGACGGAAGATGTAGGAAAACGGTTGGGGTTTCCCGAGTTCCTTCCTTTTTCTGTAGGACTCGCTGAAGAGGACTGCGCAGTGTGATTACAACATTGGAACAACCGCCACCCCGGGTCTGTTCTAGACTCACGCCGCTCAATCACGAGTCTCACCCGGAGTAGCGCCATGGAAGTGCCCAACCCCAAAACCGCCATCGAAAGCAATCGACAGGCGTGGAACGATTCTGCCCGTCATCATCAGGATTCGCCGGACTGGCAGGCATTGCTCAACGATGTCGCGCAGGCGGAGTTTTGCTGCCTTGATGACACCTCGCGCGGCTTGCTGGACGTCGACGGCAAAGACGTGATTCAACTGGGCTGCAATAACGGTCGGGAGAGTCTGTCACTGTTTGCGCTGGGTGCCCGCAGTGTCGTCGGCGTCGATCAATCCGCAGCGTTTCTTGAGCAGGCCCGCGAGCTCAACAGCCGCTCGCCGCATACTGCCGAATTCGTCGAGAGCGACATCCACCATCTGCCCGCATCGCTGCATAACCGCTTCGACGTAGCCCTGATTACCATTGGTGTACTCAACTGGATGCCTGACATCGGCGAATTCTTCCATCATGTCGCGCAGGTGCTGAAGCCGGGCGGCAAACTGGTGATCTACGAAACCCATCCTTTTCTGGAAATGGTTGATCCGCAGGCTGAAGATCCCTACCGCCTCGCCAGCTCGTATTTCCGTGCCGAGCCGTTTGTGCAGCAAGAGCCGATCGTTTACGTAGGTAAAGTCGAGCAGCCGGCGGCAAAGTCGTACTGGTACGTGCATACGCTGGGCGCGATCTTCAGCGGCGCCATTGGAGCGGGGCTGAGCATCGTTGATTTTCAGGAATATGCGCATTCGAACCGGGAAGAGGTGTATGACTGCTACCTGAACCAGCAGGCGCAGTTGCCGATGTGCTTTAGCCTGGTGGTGAGCAAGGCCTGAGAACCTTTTTTGCGACGGCTGGCCTCTTCGCGAGCAGGCTCGCTCCCACAGGGAAACGCATCCCAATGTGGGAGCGAGCCTGCTCGCGATGGCGGCCTTGCGACCGCTACAAAATTCAGGTAACGGCGCGATTGAGTACGTGCCCCGGCTGCGCATAAAGATCAATGCCCAACGCATGAATCACCTTCAACACTGTGTCAAAGCGCGGCTTCGCTCCGGGAGCAAAAGCCTTGTACAAACTTTCACGACCCATGCCTGAATCCTTGGCGATCTGCGTCATTCCTCGCGCCTTTAACACGTAGCCGATTGCGCGAAGGAATTCTTCGCTGTCTCCGTCTGCAAGCACCTGTGACAGGTACTCACTGATGGCTTCATCACTGTCCAGCAGCGCGACCATGTCGAAATTCGTCAAAGTCTGGCTCATGGTTAAACCTCCTTTGCCATTTTTTGTGCGCGTCGGATGTCTGCGCTTTGTGAGGATTTGTCGCGCCCGATGTCGTGCTTGACTCTATCCAAGTGGATACAGATAAACAGTCGGCCAAGTCTTTTCCGAATGTTGGAAGTGTCGTCACAGTTTGTAGGCAACCAGCCAATCGCTTGTGAGAGCTGCGGGTGCAGCTACTGGCCTCTTCGCGAGCAGGCTCGCTCCACAGGGAAACGCATTCCAATGTGGGAGCGAGCCTGCTCGCGATGGCGGCGTTGCGACCGCCACATTTCACACGACCGCATCAAGCCTGCGCTGCGGCACTTACCACCGGCCGACCCGGTTTGCGCAGCGGATCCAGGCGTGAGCCTTCATAGCGGGTTTCGCGGAAGAATTTCCAGCGGCCGAACAGGCAGTAGACGTGGGTCACCCGGCCCTGTTCCTGATAGCCCATACGGATATGCAGTTTCAGCGCCGGGATGTTATGGGTTTCACAGACGTCGACGACCTTGGTGCAACCCTGCGCCGCCATCGCTTGCCAAAGTGCAACCTGCACGTCCACCGACAGGCTGCTGCCGAAGTAGGCGCGGATCATTTCGCCGCCGAATTCGAAGAACTCGCCGGGTTTGACCGGGAAAGTGCAGCCGTAATAGTGGCGGTCGTGGTAGTCGCGAATGCTGCCCCAGATAAAGCCCACGGCGTGGCCATCGGCGTCCAGGTACATGTGCCCGGTGTGGCCCTCGGCAGCCAGTTCGGCCATGGTGCCGACTCGGTCGCCGAAGTGTTTGCTGAACGCCACGGCGTTCTCCGGGGTGATGTCGACTTTGCGCAGGCCTTCATACGGGCGCAGTTTGTGCGGCGGCACCGGGCTGACCAGGTCGCGCTCCATCCACAGCAGTTCCCAGTGGAAGAACACGTAGCGTTTCCACAACGTCCCGACGGTGCGGCTCAGGCCTTTGTGTCTGATGCGATCTTGCACTTTGGTGATGATGCTCATGATGCCCCTCCAGGGTCTTGGCCCGGATGTTGTGGTGAATGTCGTTACAGCGGTGATTCATTCGAGCGCCGTGGCACCCTGTGTTTCTTCTCGGTTGAGGTCGGCATACGAGACTCGCGCGACGCCCCTCAAACCCTGTTCGAGTACCTCGCTCAACGACTCGCCGGAGTCGAGATAGGCATCACCGAAATCGACGCCGAGGCGGGTCGGGTGGGCGACGATTTCCAGCACGCCGTCGCTGGGGACGCTGGCATTGCGCAGGTCCACCGGGGTGCAGACGTAGTCGGCGGTGACCCGCGCCAGGCTCTGCAAACGGCCATTGAGCAAACCCTTGAATAGGCGCTTGGGCAGCGTGAGGTTGAGCCCGAGGTTGCGCGCCAGCCGGATCGGTACGCCTTGCTCGGCGGCAAACTTCGCGACGATTTCGCCGATCGGCCAGATGTTGTGTACGTGCTGGTGCGAGTCGATATGGCTCGGGCGCATGTCGTGATCGACGCAGCGTTGCCATTGCGCCTGCAACTCGGCGCGCACCGCGTCACGGTCTGCGCGACCCAGCCACAGGCTGTGGCGGGGCAGGTTGAGGTCGAACACGCCGTTGCCATCGCAGAAGGTCCGCCGCCCCAGGATCGCCTGGCTCAGCGGGCGCCCGTAGGTCAGGTTGAAGTGCAGACCGATCCGCCCTTGCAGCGTCGGATGGCGGGCCATGGTGCAGGCAGCTTCAAACGCCGGCATGTTGGCCATGGCCGTGGCCGAGCTGATCAGGCCGGCCTGGAAGGCAGCGAAGATCACTGCGTTTTCGTTGGCGCTGAGACCGAAGTCATCAGCGTTGACTATGACTTGGCGAGGCATGGCCGCCCTCCGGAGTGATTGCGACAGGTTGCACCAGCGCTGCAGGTTTTTTGTTTGCACGGCGGGCCCGCCACTGCTGCACGGCGGGCTTGCAGCGATACCAGATGCGCAGCGCCAGACCCAATGCCAGCCCACTTGGGCGCCACGAATAGAAACTCCAGCGCCAGTGTTCCAGCTGCCCGGTCATGCGTTCGTGCAGTTGATGGCTGGAGTTTTCCAGGCTGACCCGCGAGGCATCGATCCAGTGCCAGTGCTCATCCAGGCCCCAGCGAATCCATTCCTCCAGCAACACCCGGCCACTGCCCAAGTCGGCGTACTGCGGCAGGAAGGCGAGGTTGTAATCGTAGAGCCGGCCCTGTTCGAGCAGGCCGAGGCGATAGCTGATGCAGCGGCCGTTCAGCTCGAGCATCACCACGCGTACCAGGCCTTGGCCGGCGAGGGCGGTGAAGGCGCGTTCGATCCATTGGCGGCTGCGCGGTGTGGCGAAAATACCGACGCCTTCATCGCCTTTCCAGCTCACCGCCTCGACTTCGCTGATGGTCTGCAACAAGGCAGCCATGCTCAGCGCATCTGGAGTGATCCGGCGGATCTGCGCACCGCACGCGGCGATCCGTTTGCGAGCCCGGCGCAGTTTGTAGCGCGGGTCGCCGGAGACTTCCTGATGGTCGGCTTCGCTGATCAGATGCACCGGCACCCGGCAGCTCAGGCGCCGTTCGGCAGTGGAACTGCGCGCCATCCATGCGGTGACGGCACTTTCTTCACCCGCAGGTTCCGACAGCTCATTGAGTTGCAACAGTGCATGGGGCAGGCGCTGGCGAATCAGCAGCAGCGCCTCGTGCATGTCCTCGCCGCCGAGCAGCGACAGCAAAGCCAGACGATCGGCCAGCGGATAACCCAAGTGATGCAAGACCCGAAACGGCACGCCGGCAAAGCGCTCGCGGCTGGCCACCAGCGGCAGGCACAGACGCAGTTCTGCGGCTTCCCAACCGAGCAGAATGTGCAGGCGCTGATCCTCGGCCAAAGCCTGTTCGGCCGCGCACAACCAGCCGAGATTGTTGAACGGCGTATGGTCGCTCACGCCCAGGCGCAGCGTTTCATACGCGGTTGCCGGGAAGTCGGCGGCGCACAGGGACGTGCGCCATTCGAATCGCATCACCATAGGTTCAGGCCGCCGTTGCGTTGACAGGTGGACGGGAAGTTTTACCCAGCGCCGCCAGGCGCGAACCGCTGTAGCGAGTTTCGCGATAGAAGCGCCAGCGGCCGAACAGCGTGTAGATATTTGTGATCCGCCGTTGTTCGGTATAGCTCATGCGCAGATGCAGCTTGAGTGCCGGGATGTTGGTCGACTCACAGACATCGACCACTTTGCGGCAGCCCTGGGCGGCCATGGCTTCCCACAGACGCAATTGCAGGTCCACCGACAGCTCTGTACCCCAGTAGGCCCGGGCCAGTTCGCCACCGAACTCGAAGAACTCACCGGGTTTCACCGGGAACCGGCAGCCGTAGTAATGCCGGTCGAAATAATCCCGCGGCGTACCCCAGATAAACGCTACGGCATCGCCTTGCTCGTCGACATGCATGTGCCCGGTGTGGCCCTCTTTGGCCAGCTCGGCCATCGTGCCGACACGGTCGCCAAAGTAACGCGCGAAAGCGCTGGCGTTGTCCGCCGTAATCCTGACCACGCGCAGTGGCGGATAGGGTTTGAGGCGGTGCGGCGGCACCGGGCTGACCAGGTCGCGCTCCATCCACAGCAGTTGCTGATGGGAAAAAATGTACAGTTTGCGGATCTTGCCCAAGGTCGCTCGCAGGCCTTTACGACGAATATGTCCGCTGAGTTTTTGCAAAACATCCATGGTCTCTTCTCCTGATGAGGGTGCCACGCGCGGCATCAAGCCCGCGCGGCAGAGCATCGAAGGGCGGCTCATGAAGCGCTCCAGCTCAGGGCAAACAGGGTTTGTCCCGGCAGTTCAAAACGCAGGCGCCCGTTGTCGCAGGCAAACGGTGCGTCGCGGCTGCGATTGTCGGCGCCGAAGTAACGCAGGGCGCCATGGTTCAACGGGCACCTGGCGCCGCTCAGATCGACGCGTTGCAGGCGCGTCCCTTTGTTCACTCCCAGCAACGTGCGCTGCTCGTCGCCGGCCATCGCCAGCACATCCACCTCGAAGGCGTCGTTATCCAGTTGCAGCACTTGGCGCAGCCAGTGGCGGGCGATGAATTGCTGGGCCAGACCGACCGGTTTCAGCTCGAAGCGATCCTCGCCCAATATGCGCAACATGCCTTTGGGGTATTGCGGTTCGTCAGCGGCCTGAAACCAGTTGAGCATGCTCAGTAAGCCGTCCTGCGAGGCGTTGATCACCACCGACGCCCACCACAGCGAGGTGTAGTGGGTTTCCTGATCGTAGGGGCTGAGGCTGGAGCCGCTGGACAGGTTGGTCTGATCGAGCAGCAAGGCCTTGCGCGGCTGACCATTGGCGTCGAGGCCGACCAGTTCGGCGGCGCGCCGCACACTGTCGCGGTAGACGCGGGTGGCGAGCAGATCGCGAATCATCCATTCATGCCAGGCCAGTGCATCGATCTGGTCGGCTGACTCGCTGAGCAGGCGCCGTGCCCAATCGATTCCGCGCTTGTCTGCCGCATTATCGGCGAACGGGCCGTTGACCAGTCGCGAGCTGGCCGGCATGGCGATGCGCACACCGGCGCGGGCATTCGCCGGGTCGCTGCGCACCTGACGGGCCATGCTGGTGAAAATCGCCTGATATTGCCCATAGCTGGAATAGTTGAGATTGGGTTCGTCGGCAAATCCGATGTAATGCGTGCCGTTGCCGCCGAGGGCGCGGGTGCTCGCCAGCCAGGCGTCGAGGCCGCTGTTGCTCTGCACGTCGGCGCGCAGATCGGCCTGGCGCTGACTGCCGGCCAACAAGGTGATGTCGTTGCGGATGCCGAAACGCTGCTGGTACACCCGGCGGAATGCGTCCTCGAACTGCGGATTCTGCGCCGTGACGTCGACAAAACTGTAATAGCTCGCCGCCGTCGGCTTCAGCGCATCGAGCAGCGCGTGGCTGGCCGCTGGCGGCATCACGTAAGGCAGAGCGATGCCAAGATCCGGCGTGCGTCCGAGGACTTTGTCATGCAGTACCAGCCGCACCTCTGCGACCTCTTCACGCAGCGGTTGCAGTTGCTGCGGATTCTGCGCAAACAGATTGGCTGTGCCGTCGAGCCAGAACGCCGCTTTGCCGCTGCCTTGCAGTTGCAGACGCCAGACCTGCTCGCGGGGGCTGACTGGCAATGCAATCTGATCGAACTGCCAATAGGCGCGATAAGGCTTCAGTGCGAGAGTCAGCGCCTGGTGGTCGCCGATCCGCTGCGCCTGCAACGCGGTGACGCCGCCATGGAATTTGCCGGCGAGCACTGCGCGCTCACCGGCTGCAACTTTGAAATACAGCACGTCGCCATTTTTGCTTTCGGCACTGAAGTGCACTTTGGCCGGGGCAAACAGGGCGACGGTGCGCGCATCGTGTTCGATGCGGTAGTGGCGGAAGCTGTAGCCGGGAATTTCCAGTCGATAACTCGCCGCGCCGGGCAGCAGCGGCCAGGTCTGACTGCCACGGGTTTCGCTGGCCTTGATCAAGCGTTCGCCGAGCAATTTACCGCGACCGTCGAGCAGGTACAGCTGCTCTTCGTTGGCGTCCGCTTGCCACGCCGGGGTCCAGCGCACGGTCACGCTGTCGGGCTGATCGGTTTGCAGAAACAGACTGCCGTCACGAATCTCGCCCCAGCGCATCGACGCCGCCAAAGCGTCCAGCGACAGGCCGAGACCGAACAGCAGGTACCAGCCTTTCATGCGGGTTTCCTCTGCAGCATCGACCACATCGGCAGCACGTCGCGGGGCAGGATGATCAGGGTTTGCCAGAACGGCACAGCGCTCAAACGGCAATACAGCACCAGCATGGCCACGGTCACCGCCAGATAAGCGATCGATGAGGCGGCGGCGGCGCCGACGATGCCGTACGCCGGAATCAGCACCAGGTTCAGGGCCAGATTGAGCAGCGCGCCCAGGCCCATCAACAACGACACCGAGCCGGGGCGATTCTTGCCCAGCAAGTCCAGGCGCAGAATGCTCGCGTAGCACAGACCCAACAGCCCCGGCAGCAACGCCAGCAGCGCCGGGTACGCCGGCTGGTAGGCAGCGCCAAACAGCGTGACGATCAACCATTCGCCGATCACGGCCATACTCAGGCAGGCGCCGAGCATCACCGTCGCGGTCAGGCGCAGCGCCAGCGGAGTGACCTTGTCCATGCCTTCATCCTGTTGCAGCAGGCGTTTCATCAGCGGTGTGGTCACCGCTTCGGGAACGATCAGCAGCAATTCGGCAGCAGCGCTGGCCATGGCGTAATGGCCCAGCGCGGTGCTGCCGAGCAGGGCGCCGATGAACAGGTAATCGGAGCGCAGAATCACTTGCTGGAACAGCAGATCGGGATGGCTGCGCGCGCTGTAGCGCAGCAGCTCCTTCTGGCTGGCGCGATCCCATTGCAGCTGCAATGGCTGCGCCCGCTTCAGCCAGACCCAACCGGCGAGCACCACCAGACTGATTCCGGCGAGCCAACTGATCAGCGCTGCCTCCAGCGCCGCGCTCTGCCACATCCAGAACAGTGCGACGAACAGCAACAGCGGCGCCAGTGATTCGATCAGGCGCAAGACGTTGAATGCGACCACGCCACCCGAGGCGTTGTGCAGAGTCAGCAGGCCGCTTTTCAACACGGTCAACGGCACCGCCAGCAGCAACAGCCAGGCGAGCAGGCCCAGTTGCATGGTCATGTCCAGTTGCGTGCCGAATTCGCGCACCAGCGCCACCACCAGCAAAGTCAGCAAACCGGCCAGCAAACAACCGAACACCAGCACCTGGCTGAGCAACAAACCCATCGGCCGCTGCTTCGCTGCCTGATAACCGACCGCCGAGTTCAGACCGCCGCTGGTGGCCGCACTGATCAGGTCCGGCAGGGTGCTGAGCAGGGCGAACAGGCCGCGTTCGCTGGGGCCGAGAATCCGCGCGAGCAAGACGTTGCGCAGCAAACGCAAGGCGATCATCGCCAGCTTGGTGCCCATGCTCAGCGCCAGATGCTTGAGGTAGTTGCCTCGGCTCATGGCCGCGCTCCCCGATAGATCCGCCACGACAGCAATTGCGGATGGCGCGCGGTGCGCTGGCTGACGCCAAAACGCGGCAGGTTCAGCGGATCGCCGTCGCCGCGATAGATCCCGGTGCCGGTGCCCAGCGCAAACGGGTAATCGTGGTCCGCGACCTGCTGGCGAACGCGATCATCGTTGTCGCCGTTGGGGTAGCAATACACCGGTAGAGGTCGGTTGCAGCCGTTGTTCAATGCGTCGCGGCTGCGGCGGATTTCTTCGCTCAGGCGCGCATCATCGAGACCGGTGAGGATTGCGTGGCTGGCGCCGTGCGGGCCGAACCGCACCAGACCGGAGGCTTCCATCGCCCGCACCTGATGCCAATCCAGTGCCTGTGGCAGCGAGTCCTTCGGGCATTCGTCGGTGAGCTCTTCCAGTTCCTGCGGAGCCAGGCTTTTCAGCCCTTGCAGATAATGCAGCAGCGCCAGGCTGCGGCGCTCGACATCGATGTCATCAAGCAGCACCGGCAGCGGATGCTTGCGCGCATGCAGGCATTCGATCAGGTGCATGCGGGCTTTATCGCCATGGCTGCCCCAAAGGGTTTCGCCGAGGCTTTCCCACCAGAAGCGCTGGCGGCTGCCGATGAAATCGGTGGAGAGAAAAATGCTCGCCGGCACCTGGTGTTTCTGCAGCAACGGGAAGGCGTTGACTGCGTTGTCACGCCAGCCATCGTCAAAGGTCAGCGCCACCCGTGGGCGCTCGCTGCGCAGGGCGTTGGGCTGGAGAATTTCCATCAGCGGCACGCAATCGAAATGCTTGCGCAGCCACACCAGCAAATGCTCGAACGCTTTCGGTCCGACGCACAGTTCATTGCGGTGCGGCAGGTCGGCGGCGCGGTCGTTGGACAGCACGCGATGCAACATCAGAATCACCCCCGCGCCCTGCAACTGCTGACGGCCCACCGGCGAGTTGAGGTAGAGCCAGCCACTGGTGCTTTTTATCAGTTGTTTGATCGCCATGGCTTCGGTCCTCTTAACGGTTCTGTTCCGGATTCCACTGGGCATACCGCTGGCCGCGCAGGAACTGCCACAGGCCGAGACTCATCCCGGCGAGGGTGACCAGCAGAAACGCGGCGAGGCGGAACGGTTTCGGCAAGCGGTGTTGCGCATCCAGCAGGCCGGCAATTGCCACGCTGTAGCCGAACAGTTGCGCGATCAGGCTCAGGCGATAGAAGCCGTGCTCGTCCCACAGCCAGCAATTGCTCAGCAGCAATGGCAGAAGAAGAACCGGCGCGAGGCGGCGGATCAGTTTGTGGCTGATCAACGCCAGTGAATACAGGCCATGCTTGAGCGGATTGAGCAGCTCGCGGCGCTGGGCCAGGCTTTGCAGGCCGCCGACGGTGACACGCTGACGACGGCGAAACTGTTTGTCCGCCTCGTCGACGCCATGGTCGATAACCTGCGCTTCGGGCACGTAGACGATGCGCTTGCCGGCCACCGGTGCGCAGGTGCTGATGAAGAAATCGTCGTTGACCTCGGCCGGTACGTTCTGGAACAACTCGCGGCGCAGGGCGAGCAGGGCGCCGTCAGCGGAGACCATGCAGCCGGTGCGGTTCTCGACCCGGCGCAGCCAGCCTTCGTAATGCCGGTACAGGCTGTCGCCGATGCTCAGGCCGCCACCAGTAACCGGGATCACCATGTGCCCGGCGCAAGCGCCTACCTGTGGATCGCTCAGCGGCGCGAGCAAGTGGCCGAGGGTGTCGCGTGACCATTGGTTGTCGGCATCGGTGAACACCAGAATGTCGCCGCTGCTCAGGGCCGCGCCGGCATTCAGCGTGGCGGCTTTGCCTTGACGCGGCAGGTCGAGCACGGTGATGCGCGGATCAATCACCTTGTGCGCGCAGGCCACGGTGTCATCGGTCGAGCCGTCGCTGGCGAGAATGATCTGCAGCGTCGCCGGTTGATAATCCTGCGCCAGCAGCGTGCGCAACTTGTGCTCGATATGCCGCGCCTCGTTGTGTGCGGCGATGACGATGCTGACGTTCAGCGGCGGCGCCGGCGTGTGTCGCCACGCCGGAAACAGCGGCGCGAGAATCGTCAGCAAAAGCGGGTAGCCGATGTAGGCATAGACCGGCAGCAACAGGCACATCCAGAAAATGAACTCAGCCACGGGCAGGCCTCCTTGCGTTCCACTGACACAGACTCAAAATGAACGCCGCGCCGGCCAGATGCAGGCGCAGCCAGTGCAGGCCCCACAGTTGCAGGGTCAGGAGCGGATCACGGTGCTTGAGACTCTGGCGAACGCTCAGTACCAGCCCCGGCATCAGGGTCAGCGTCACCATTAGCGCTGCGTGGTGCGGAAAACCGTCGAGCAGCGCCGAAATCGCCAGAAAGTCCAGCAGCCAGACGAACAACGACAGCATTGGAAAGCGCAGCAGGCGCAGGCTCATGCCATGGGTGCGCAGCAGTTGCAGATGGCTGCCCTGGCGCCACATTTCCTTGCCCATCCATTCGCGCCAGTTCATTTCGTAACCCCAGTGCAGCGCGACCTTGTCATTGACCGACAGCAGACGCGCGCCCTGTTCGTGCAGGCGCAGGGTGAATTCCTTGTCTTCGCCGGTGCGCAGGGTCTCGTTGAAACCGCCGACCTTATCGAACCAGTCGCGACGCATCAGCAGGTTGGAACTGGGCAGCCAATCGACGCTGTGGCTGACGCGGTGCGAGGGCTGCGAAGAGCGGCGTTGCCAGGCCGTGGCGAACCATGGCGCTTCGGCCGGGGTGTGCAGATCCAAGCCGAACACATCGGCCTGGCCACTGGCTTGGATGTCGAACAAGGGCTGCAACCAGGTTTCCGGCATTTCCACGTCGGCGTCGATGAAGGCCAGCCATTCCCCGCTGGCGATCGCCGTGCCGCGATTGCGCAGCGCGCCGATCAACAGCCCCGGCAAACTGAGCACGGTTGCGCCGAACTGCCGGGCAATCTGCGGGCCCTGATCGGTCGAGCCGTTGTCGACCACGATCAGCTCGCACTCGACATTGGCCGCGTGTGCGGCTTTCTGCGCAGCGAGCAGGGTACGGCCAATGTGCCGCGCCTCGTTGTACATCGGGATGACGATGCTGATCCGCTTCATGCCTGCGTCTCCGTAGTCAGTGGCGCCTGCTCGGCCTTGATGCGCAGCACGCTGGTCAGCGCCAGCATGATCCACACGTATTTCTGGTTCGGTGCGCTGAGGAACATCAGGAACAGGGTCAGCGACAGAAAGCTCACCCCCAGGTGGGTCATCATGTCAGCCCGATATCCGTCACCGCGCAGCATCCACGCCGCCCGCGCGCGGATCAGGTTGTACAGACCGAGCCCGAGCATGCCGACGAAGAACAGCCCGGCGGGCACGCCCAGTTCGCTGAAGATTTCCAGATAGGTGTTGTGGGCGCGGCGGTACAGGTCGCCGATCTTGCGGTTGGCGGAAAACGCCTTGGCGTAACCGGTGGTCGCGTAATGCAGCGGGAAGGTCCCGGGGCCGGAGCCGAGCACCGGGTGCTCGCGGATCATCTGGCTGCCGACGACGATGTAGGAAGCACGGCGGCCGAGGGATTCGTCCTGCGCCTTGGAGCCGGCGCTGAGGATGCTCAATGACTGGATCCGTGCCATGTAACCGGCCGGCATGGCGTAGATCGCCAGCGGAATCACGATGGCCGCACCGAGCATGACGAAACCCAGGTGCCGTGGGCGGATGTGGGTCAGTTGCGCGCGGTAGTGCCAGATGCCGATGAGCAGACTCAACGCCAATACCACCAGGCCTGAGCGCGATTCGGTCTTGGTCATGCCACCGAGCAACAGCAGGCAGCAAGCGCCCCAGAACAAGCGGTGCAGCAGGTTCGGACTGCGGATCACCAGCAGCAGTCCAAGAGGAATGGCGAAGGCGATCAGCATGGCGAAGGCGTTGGGGTCTTCGAGCAGGCCGGCGGCGCGGCCCTGATCCTGAAACTTCGCCGAGAACATCGCCATGGCGCAGGTCGCGGTGACGGCGAGGGTCACCAGCCGGGCGAACAGGTCGAGGTTCAGTTCGCGGCCGATCAACAACGTAATGACAAACAGCACCAGACCAACGCTGAGTTCGCGCAGGTGCCCCAGCGACATGCTCATGTCATCGGTATTGAGCAAGCTGAGAAAATACAGAACCATGAAGCCGATCAGGCAGTGCCACAGATTGCTGCGCAGGCGCTGCGACGGAATCTGGTGCAGCGCCAATTGCAGCATCACGATCACTGCCAGCGAGGCGCCGAGCAACTTGCTGCCCGACACCGAGCTGTCCTTGAAGAACCCTTCGAACGGCACCAGCGCGGCAATGCCGAGCAGGCCCCAGGTCGGCTTGCGGTACAGAACGGTGAAACCGACCAGACCAATAACCGCCCCCGGTGCCAGATACGGCCAGGGACTGGCCAGCAAACCGAGGCTGACCAGGGCGAACAGACTGACGATCGAGAGCGGGAAAATCATGCGCGTGTCTCCCGTGCCGTTTGGATGTACAGCTGCGACCAGCGTTCGGCCAAAGCCTTGAGGTCGTAGCGCTCCTGTTGGGTGCGTCTGGCGTTGTCGCGCAACTGCGCGGCCAGCTTCGGTTCGGCCAGCAAGGTGTCGAGCTGGCGGGCGAGGGCGGCGGTATCCGTCGGCGCCGCGAGCAGGCCGTTGTGACGATCCTGCAAGACATCCGGAATGCCGCCGACCGCGAACGCCACCACCGGCACGCCGGCCTGCATCGCTTCGAGCAGAATCATCGGCGTGCCCTCGGTGCGCGAGCTGATCACCAGCGCATCGAGTTGCTGCCACCAGCCTTGCATCGCCGTCTGGTAGCCCGGCAGGCGAATCCGCTGCTGCAACCCGGCAGCATCGATGCGCGCCTGCAAGGCCTCGCGTTCCGGGCCGTCGCCGAGCATCACCGCGTCCAGTTGCGGATGCTGGTGACACAACGCAATCAGCGCATCGAGAAACAGATCCGGGCCTTTTTCACTGCTCAACCGCCCGACGTAACCGGCCAGCCAGCGTTGCCGCTCCGCCACCGGCTGCATTGCCGGTGCTGCCGGCAAACCGTTGGGAATCACCTGCAACTTCTCCGCGCTCACGCTGGCCTGCAGATGCAGCGTGGCGATGCTTTGTGCCACGCAAACCACCCGTTTCACCGACGCCGTGCGGCACAGTTGCAGGCTCAGCCAGGTGTAGAACTTCTGCTTGCGACTGCGCGGGGTGAAGCCGTGCTGGGTGATCACCAGCGGCAGGCGCAACAGCGTGGCGCCGACCCAGCCGAACAACAGCCCTTTGAAGTTGTGGGTGTTGAGCAACGGTTTGTCGCCACGGCGCTGACGCAAGTGCCGCAACAGCTCGCCCAGCCCTGAACAAGCGCGAGCGTCCACCCCGGCTTCACGAAAGCGCGAGATCAGCTCAGGCGGTGCGTCGAGGAACAGCACTTGGTGCTGCCCCGGCGTGGCCAGGCAATGATCCAGCAACATCCGCTCGGCCCCGTAGAAGCCGCCGCTGCTGAGCAAATGAATGATCGGCAGGGCGACGATTGGGGTGGACACCGCGTTCAATTGCGCACCCAGTGAACCAGGCTCGGCATGGTCCAGTTCTTGTGCGGATTGCCCGGCTGCGACGTTTCTTCGTTGAGCACCAACAGCACTGGCAGGCCCAGCTCATGGCTGATTTGCGCCGGATGCTTGAAGCGGTGATCGAAGAATTCACGAACGTAGACGAAGGCGATCGCCAGCAGCAGGCCGGTGAACAGCCCGAACGGAATGATCAGCAGCGGTTTCGGGAACGCCGCCTCGGTCGGTTCGAACGGTGGGCTGAGCACCCGGGCGTTGGACAGGTCATCGTTGAGCGAGCGCGTAGTGCTGCTTTCGGCGAAGCGCTGGGCATAGGTCGAAAACGCTGCGTGCAGCGCATCGATCTCGGTGTCCATCTGACGCAGTTTGCTCTGAGTCTGCTGCAGGTCACGGATGCGGCTCTTGAACTCGGCGATGCGCGCGGTCTTCTGCTCGATCACCTGCTTGACCACGGCCAGGTCGGCGGTGCGTTCCTGGATGCGGTTGCTCACCACTTTGAGAAACTGCTGACGGGTGCGGGCGATCTGTTCGCGAGTCAACAGCATCGGCTCGCTGCCGGGCTGGAATACCGCCAGATCGTTCATGTAACGGCTGACCTGGCTGGTCAGTTGCTCGCCCATCTGTTTGATTTCCCGATCCTCGAACGCCACGTTGTCGACGGTGGTGGTGAAGGTGTAGGGAAAGGTGTAGTCGTTGAGCTTGCTGCTGCTGGCGGCGGCCAGCGCGGTTTTCAGATACTCGAGCCAACGCTGGCTTTGCAGCAGGCGATCCTGATACAGGTTCAGCGCCTGTTCTTCAGTGTTGATGGCGTTGAGGCGGAAGGTGATTTCCTCCTTCGGATCCGCCGCGCCGACATTTTCCAGCAGCGCTTGGCGGTTACCTTCCAGACCATCGAGCCGCACTTGATACTGGTGCTTTTTGGTTTCGTAGAACGACTGCGGCAAATCGATCGATTGCAGGGCCTGACGGCTCACCAGGTAGTTCTGCAGCAGGGCGCTGACAAACGTCGTGCCTTGCTGCGGATCCGGGAAGCTGTAGGTGATCGAGATCACGTTGGAGCCGGGCAGGGTCTCGATTTTCAGGCTGTCGACGGCTTGCTGGGTCAGGGCGTCGAGGGTGGTGTCACGCACCGGATCGGTTTCCATGCCGAGCCCGTTGCGCAGCGGGTTGATGACGTACTCGCGCAGCGGTGTCGAGACGTAGCGCTTGAACGGTTCGCCAAGCAACTTGGCGAACACCCCGGGTGGCGGGCTGTATTCACCGTTGTCGCGCAGTTCGCTGATGGTCTGACGGATAAGTGCTGGCGAGCGGAGGATGTTGCTCTCGGTTTCCATGTCCGCCAGCGACGGCGGAATGAACGTGGCGTTGTCCACCGTGAGCGACGTGGTGGCGTCACCCTGAGAGAGTTTTTTCGACTGCACGATGACCTGCGCGGTGATATCGAAGCTCTGTTTGAGCAGCAGCGGCAGGAGCAGGGCGATGACTGCAAAGGTCAGGAAGACGCGCTTCACCAGTTGCTTGTTGGCGAAGAAAATCCTGAAGAACTCATGCAGGTAGTTTTCCTTTGGGTTCATGTCGGTCACCTGTGAGTTAGTTGTCGCTGTCTTTGTTGTCGACGCGGTAGCCGAAGCTGAAACCGACGCCCTGGAACAGCACCACATCAGCCAGTTGGCGGGCGAGTTCGCCGGCGCTGGCCAGTTTGGTTTTTGGCACGTAGAGCATGTCGTCCGGTTGCAGGTAAGCGATTTGCGGGGCATCGCCGGAAAGGGCTTTTTCGACGTCGTAGCGCACCGCTTTCACCTGATTGCCGTTGCGCCGCATGATCACCACCGAATCCAGCCGGGCCTTGACGTTGGTACCGCGCGCCAGGGTCAGCGCCTCGAGCACCGACACCGGCCGGCGGATCGGATACGAGCCCGGTTGTGCGACTTCACCCAGCACGTAGATCTCGTTGCCGGCGGTGGACTTGAGCAGCACGTCCACAGTCATCCGGCCCGGCAGTTGCGCGTACTTTTTGTTGAGGAAGGTTTCCAGTTGATTGACGGTCATGCCTTGCAGCGGCACGGCGCCGATTTCCGGAAAACTCGCGTAGCCGTCAGTGCCGACGGTGATCTCGCGGCTCATGCCGGTGGCCGGGTGATTGAGGGCGCTTTTCAGGTTCTGCTCGTTGCTCAGCGGGCTGATGATCTGCACGGTGAGCTGGTTGCGGTTGGGCTGGAACAGCTGTTTGCGCTGATAGACGCGCTGGATTTCCTGACGGGCTTCTTCGCTGGTCAGCCCGGCGATTTTCACCGAGGTGTTGGCGCCCGGCAGTTCGATGGTGCCGTCGGGCAGCACCAGTTGATTGCCGTTGAGCTGGCTGGCGGCGGTGAAATTCAGGCCGATCTGGTCGCCCGATTGCACGCGGTAGGCGTCCGAACCGCTGGTGCTGATATGGAAGATCACGTCCAGCACATCCTGCGGGCGCAGGGTCTGCTCGATCTTCGGCATATCGGTCGCCTGGGCGTTGGCCGGGGAAGCGGTGAGAATATTCACCGGCATGTTCTGGGTGTCGGAAGTGCTGGAGCAGCCCGCAAGCGGCAGCAACAGCAGGACAAGCATTCTGGCGTTCATGGCGTCATCCTTTGCGTTCGCTTACAGGTTTTTGTAAAGCCATTTGGGCATGTAGTACTTGCGCCGGTTGAACACGCTGCCGACCACTTTCGCCCCGGCCTGAGTCAGGCGTTGCACAGCGGCCTGGGCGACTTCCCAGCGGGTGTCTTCGGCGCGCACGACAAACACCACGCCGTCGACCTGAGTGCTGATGACCAGGGTGTCGGCGGCGGAATACACCGCGTCGCCGTCGATCACCACAAAGCGGTACTGGCTGCCCAACTGGTCGAGCAACGGGCTCAGGCGCTCGGCGGTCAGGTGTTCCAGCGTGCGGATCGGCCGGCCGTTGGGCAGCACATGGAAGGGCAGGCTCGAGACCTGCACCACGCAGTCCTGCAGCAGCGGCGGGTTGCCCGGGTTGAACAGCAGGTCGCGCAGGCCGCGCTCCTTGCCGAGGTTCATCTGCTGGGTGAGGTTGTTCGCCGACTGGCTGGCATCGACCAGCAGCACCTGGCCGCTGCTCATCTGCGCCAGTTGACTGGCCAGTGCCAGCGCGCTGGTGGTGGTGCCGGCGCCGGGGTTGGCGGCGGTCAGGAACAGAATGCGCAGGTCGAGATCCAGCACGGTCGAAGTCAGATTCGATTCGCTGGGGCTGGCGATGCTCAGGCTTTTATTGGTTGAACCGTCCATTAGCTTGCTCCGTGGCCGCTGAATACTTTGAAGGGGGTTTTCAACAGAATCTTCAGATCAAGCAGAAGGCTCTGCTCGGCGATGTAACTGAGGTCCAACTCAACGCGCTGGTCGAAGTCGATGTTGCTGCGTCCGGAGATCTGCCACAGACCGGTCATGCCGGGGTAGATCGCCAGACGCGCGAGGTGATTGTCCTTGTAGCGGTAAGCGTTGAACGAGGTCGGGCGAGGGCCGACCAGGCGCATGTCGCCGGTCACCACGTTGATCAGGTTGGGCAGCTCATCGAGGCTGGTGCGCCGCAGGAAACTGCCGATGCCGGTGACGCGCGGGTCCTTGTCGATCTTGAAGTCGATGGCGTCTGCCCCGTGCTTGTTCAGGTGGCGCAGCGACTCTTTGAGTTCTTCGGCGTTGCTGACCATGGTGCGGAACTTGAACATGCCGAACTTGCGCCCGCGATAACCGGTGCGTTTCTGCACGAACAGCACCGGCCCCGGGCTGGTGAACTTGATGGCCAGGGCCAGGCCCAGCAGCACCGGCGAGATCAGCACGAGAATCGTCAGCGCACCGAGGCAGGCGACCACCCGATTGGTCCGCGACAGCTGCCATGGGCGGCCACCATCGCGGCCGCTGAGCCAGCCGCGACCCTGACGGTGGATCGCTGCGTCGAGGCGCATGCGATGTTCCGGGTCGACGCGCTTGTCAGGGCGCATCTGTGCAATCGACACACTTCTTTCATGTCCAGTCATGGCGTCCTCCGCATTCAATCAGCCGCAAGCGGCGCACGGGCAGTGGGGTAGTAGTCGCGGAACCAGGCGATGAAGCGGCCCAGTCCTTCATCCAGTTCTATCCGGGGCTGGAATCCGGTGGCCTGGGCCAGATCGCTGGCCTCGGCGCAGGTGTTGAGCACGTCGCCCGGTTGCAGCGGCAGCAGCTCGACAATGGCTTGCCGATCGAGATGTTTTTCCATCAGCGCGAGGTAGGTTTTCAGCGCGACCGGCTGCTGCCCGCCGATGTTGAACAGGCGCCACGGCGCCATGCTGCTGGCGGGGTCGGGCTGCTCGCGATCCCACTGCGGATTGGCTTGCGGTGGCTGATCGATGAGGCGAGCGATGCTTTCGATGATGTCGTCGATGTAGGTGAAATCGCGCTGGTGCTCGCCGTAATTGAACAGCTTCAGCGGCTCGCCTTCGCTGATCGCCCGGGAGAACTGGATCGGCGACATGTCCGGCCGGCCCCAAGGCCCGTACACGGTGAAAAAACGCAGGCCGGTGCAGGGAATGCCGAACAGATGGCTGTAGCTGTGCGCCATCAGTTCGTTGGCTTTTTTGGTCGCGGCGTACAGCGACAGCGGGTGGTTGACGCCATCCTTGACCGAGTAAGGCGTGTGCTGATTGGCGCCGTACACCGAACTCGACGAGGCGTAGATCAAGTGCTCGACCGGGTGATGCCGGCAGCTCTCGAGAATGTTCAGGAAACCGTTGAGGTTGCTGTCCAGATACGCCCGTGGATTGTCCAGCGAATAACGCACCCCGGCCTGCGCGGCGAGGTGGATCACCACTTGTGGCAGCTCGCGGGCAAACAGCGCATCGATCGCCGAAGCGTGGGCCAGATCCACCGTGGCCAGCGGAAAATCGCCGACCTGCTCGCGCACCCACTGCACGCGGTCGTGCTTGAGCTGCGGGTCGTAGTAGTGGTTGAAATTGTCCAGGCCGACCACCGAATGCCCGTCGCGCAGCAAGCGCAGGACGCAATGAGCACCAATGAAGCCGGCGGCACCGGTCACCAGAATCTTCATGGCCGCAGCCCTTCAGGGGCGATGTGGCGCAGACCGATGCCGCTGTAATGCAGGCCGGCGGCGGCAACCTGTTCCGGGTTGTACAGGTTGCGCCCATCGATGATCACCTTCGAACGCAGTTTCTCGGCGAGCAGCTCGAAATCGACTACGCGGAAGTTTTTCCACTCGGTGCAGATCACCAGCGCGTCGGCGTCTTCGAGGGTGTCGTCGCGGGTCGCGCACAGGTGCAGGTCGTTGCGGTAGCCGTAGATGCGCCGGCACTCGGACATGGCTTCCGGATCGTAGGCCTGCACGCTGGCGCCTTCGGCCCACAACGCGTCCATCAGATAACGGCTCGGGGCTTCGCGCATGTCGTCGGTGTTCGGTTTGAACGCCAGGCCCCAGACCGCAATGGATTTGCCGGCCAGGCCCTGGGGAAACTGCGTGCGCAATTTGCTGAACAGGATGTGCCGCTGGCTGTCGTTGACGTCGGTGACGCTGCGCAGCAATTTCAGCGGCATGCCGTTGTGTTCGGCGGTGTGCAGCAAGGCCCGCAGATCCTTGGGAAAGCACGAGCCACCGAAGCCGCAGCCCGGATAAATGAAGTGGTAGCCGATGCGCGGGTCGGAGCCGATGCCTTTGCGCACCGCTTCGATGTCGGCGCCGAGCAGCTCGGTGAGATTGGCCAGTTCGTTCATGAAACTGATGCGGGTGGCGAGCATCGCGTTGGCCGCGTACTTGGTCAGCTCGGCGCTGCGGTTGTCCATGAACATCAGTTTTTCGTGATTGCGGCAGAACGGCGCGTACAGCTCGCTCATCTGCTCGCGGGCAGCGTCGTCGCGGGTGCCGATGATGATCCGGTCCGGGCGCATGCAGTCGGCGAGGGCGCTGCCTTCCTTGAGAAATTCCGGGTTGGATACCACGCGCACCTGCAGCTCGGTTTTGCCGCGCAACAGCAATTCGCTGGTGGCCGTGGCCAGGACTTGATCGGCAGTCCCGACCGGCACCGTGGATTTGATGATCAGCGTGCGATCGGCCTCCATCAGGCCGGCAATTTGCCGGGCGACGTTGAGCACATGGCTGAGGTCGGCAGAGCCGTCTTCGTCCGCCGGGGTGCCGACGGCGATGAAAATCAGCTCGGCGTGAGTCACCGCATCACTGGCCTGAGTGCTGAACAACAAGCGCCCGGCCTTGATGTTTTCTTCAAGTGTTGCGGACAGGCCTGGTTCACTGATGGGCGGCACCGCTTGTTGCAGTTGTTTGATCTTGTTCGGATCAATATCAATGCATAAAACCCGATGGCCGACATCGGCAAGTGCAGCGGCTTGTATAAGTCCGACATAGCCAGTGCCAAATACGCTCACGTCCATCTGCGCACCTCAATAAAACCAGAAAAGTTAATTACGGATGAGATTGTTAAAGGGGTATAGCGCAGGGTTTGGAAAGCGTGTCAGCAAAATGACATGTTGCACGGGTATAACACTTGAGGCGTTTTTGGCGATTGGCCATCAAGTCATTGCTGCCATTGAATTTGTTGATTTCTTGCAGATTTGTTCAGATTTTATTTAACCGACAGACGGTCTAAGTCCCCGATATTAAAGGCTTTCACCGCTACAGGTGTGTCAGATTTGAGTCGCCGTTTTTTTGACGCTTTCCCCGCCTATCAGTCATTTCTTGCGCTTTGATGGCCGGGTGCTAGTGTCAGGTTCTGACCGACAAACCTTTGACATTTGCCCTTTTCCGATCACCGGTATCGCCATGTTCAAATACGCCAAGGAACTGCTCTTAGTTGCCCATCTGTTGCTCTTTTCCGACTATTACGTGGATCGGTTAAATGCTATCGGGTGGGGTTTCAATGTACTTGTTTTTGGCGCGATGTTTTTGGCGCTTACTTTCGCGTTATATCTAACTGCCTATATACGTCAGGCTCTCGTTCGACATGCATTCGCATTAACAATGTTTGCCGCAGCGGTTTTTTTTGATGTTTACACACGGGTTACCGCGGATTACCTGAGGTACAGCGATTTCGTTTCGCTGGTGTACTCCGGCGGCTTCATTCAGGAAGCGGCCTATCAGTATCGCGATGCGATCCTGCGCGCGGTGCTCAGTGGCTTGCTGCTGTTGTTCGGCATCGGACTCAAGCCGCGTCATGCGCTGTTCATACCCAACACGTTGCGGGTAGCGGCGCCCCTCGTCGGCGTATTGATGCTCAGCGGATTGTTGTTTCTACGAGCGGGTGAGGGCGCACGTGGGTTGCCGATCATGTACACGCCGCTGGCCTACCTGAACCTGTTTGCCTACGAGGCGCTGCACGATACTGTCGGCCCCCGTGAAGCGGTGACGCTTGCGCGCGCCACGCCCGCCGTCGGCCATGACATTGTGCTGATCATCGACGAAAGCATTTCCGGCAATTACCTCGACATCAACGCGCCGTTCGGCGTGCACAGCAACCTCAAGCAAGCGCCGGCCGGGGTCGATGTCTTCAACTTTGGTTATGCCGCGTCCATTGCCAACTGCAGCGCCGACACCAACGTCACCTTGCGCTACGGCGGCACCCGCGCCGACTACAGACGCATCAACAGCACGTTGCCGTCGATCTGGCAGTACGCGAAAAAGGCCGGGCTCGGCACGGTCTACATCGACGCCCAGCGCACCGCCGGCAACCTGCAGAACCTGATGACCGCCGCCGAGAAAAACGACATCGACAGTTTCGTGCAATTCGACCAGACCAGCGTGCGCGACCGCGACATGGCGGCAGCGGCGAAGCTGATCGAACTGCTCAACGACAATCGCCCCGAGCTGATCGTGATCAACAAGGTCGGCGCGCATTTTCCGGTGCATGACAAGTACCCGGACGCGTTCATGGCCTACCGGCCAACGCTGCCCCGCGGACAGTTCACCGAAGTCGCCGACACTGGCGAACGCAACGGTTTCAACGGCCAGCCGGATGACTGGGTGCTGTATCGCAACGCCTACAAGAACACGCTGTTGTGGAACGTCGGCGAGTTCTTCGCCCGGGTGTTTGCCCAGGCCAACCTGAACAATGCGCTGCTGATTTACACCTCCGATCATGGCCAGGATCTGCATGAGCGCGGCAACCCGGGCTTGAATACTCATTGCGGCGGCGACCCGGTGGAAGAGGAGGGGCTGGTGCCGCTGGTGGTGATCCAGGGTCGTGGATTGCAGACGCCGGACTGGGCGGCGAATCTGCCGGCAAACAAGGACCGCTCCAGCCACTACAACATCTTCCCGACGCTGTTGCAGGTGATGGGCTACGACTTGGGCGCAATCGAAGCGGTGTATGGCAAACCGCTAAGCGTGCCGACGGCGGATGAGTTCACTTTCAACTACCGCTTCAATGCGCGGTTGGGGGCCAAGCCCGAGTGGAAACATATCGATCTGGGCAGCATCGTGACGCCGGAGCGGGCGCCGGCGAGTGTGGCTTCGGGGCAGTGAGTTCTGGATTGCTCGGGCGGGCCTCTTCGCGAGCAGGCTCGCTCCCACAGGGGATTGCATTCCAGGGGCGGGAACGAGCCTGCTCGCGAACAAGTCGGGACAGGCTGCGACAGTCTCAACCCTTGTTGAACCGCGCCCGATACTCCCCAGGCGCGCACCCCAGCCAGCGCGCGAAAGCCCGGTTGAATCCCTGCACATCGCTGTAACCCAACCGATCCGCCACTTCGACCAGCTCCAGCGCCCCGGACTGCAACAGGTCCTCGGCCCGATAGCGCCGATGCTCATCGAGCAGTTCGCTGAAAGTCCAGCCCAACGCCTTCAAGCGCCTTGCCGCCGTGCGCTCAAGCACATGCTGTGTAGCACAGAACTGCTGCCAATCCGCTGAAGCCAGATCTTCGATCAGATAATCGCTGAGCTGTCCGAGCAAGGTCGATTCACTGAGGCGGCGGGTCTGTTCCAGCAGATCGACAAGCGTTGTTTCCAATCCCGGATTACCCGGTGTCAACGGCATCACGAACAGCTGAGGATCCAGATAAATCGCCGCCCATGACTGCTCTGCGCTTACCGGGGTGCGCAACGCCGATGCATGTTCCTCGCGGCTGGCCGACACCAGAGCCACGCCCAGCACCGGATCACGATTCACGCCGCTGGCGAGCAATTTGCGTCGCACCAGGCTGCACAGGCTGACGAGGAGGTAGTCGATCAGCGCCGCCGGAGGACCAAGACTGCCGGCTTCGACCAGACGCAGTGTTACGCCGCCATCTTCACGCAGGATTTGCACACGGAAATGTCCGTTGAAAAACGCGAAGTACTCGGCGAAAAACTCACAGGCACGTTCCAGCGACACGGCGACATCGAACAGATAGGTCAGTCCATTGGTGGCCGTCGAAACGAAGCGTTCACCCGCCGCCAGACCGATCAGTGGATCGCCGCTCTGTTCCACGGCAAACGCCCAGAAGCGCCGCGACATCAGCAACGGCATGCGCGTGAACGGCGTGCGCATATCGAACAGGCTGCGGCGCAGTTGTGCTTCGATTGCGCCTTGGGTAACGCCGCGCGCGAGCAATTCTTCAATGGCCGGCAGCAGGGTCGGCGCGTAAAAAGCGTTAACGGATTGCGGATGGGTTTTGCTCATGTTGCGCGCGCGTCTCCCGTCGCTCCGTTAGCCGCCAGCAAACGCTGATCGACGCTGAGGATCGCCTCGATCATCGCCCGCGCTGCTGGCGTCAGGGTAAAACCGGCGCGGCTGACGATGCCATAACCCAGTTGCAGCGCCGGCTCGTCATGGGGGACGTCGACAAAGTCGAGCAGCTCGATCAGGCCTCGATCAAGTTGTTCACGCAAGGCCTCAAGCGTGGCCAGCCCCACCGCGTCGGAGCGCAGCACTACGCGCTGGATCGCGTCGAATTGCGCGCACTCGACGCTCGGGTTGAAGTCCTGCTCACCAAGGATATCGGCGAGCACCTTGCGGATCATCGGTGGAATGCGCGTGCCGACGATCGGGTAATCGAGCAGGACGCGCAATCGCAGGTCTCGTTGCGCGAGGAGCGGATGGCCGGCGCGACAGAAAAACCGTCCCGGCCGCGTGCGCAGCAGGTGCACCTGGTACTGCGGATCGCTGACAAAGTGCCGCGCGTCCGCGACAAAAAACTCGATCTGCTGCTCGCGCAACCACAGCGTCAATTGCTGCCAGTCGCCCTGATGAAACCGCGTGCGAATCGCCGGATGCGCATCAATGAAGTCGGCCAGCGCTTCCGGCACCAGCACCTGCGCCGGATACGGACCGCAACCAAATTGCAGTTCACCTCCGGTGAGGCCGTTGTATTGCGTCAATTCGTTGTGCAGCGCCTGACTGCCAGCGAGCAGGCGCCGCGCATGTTGCAGCACCAGCTCGCCTTGACCGGTCAGGCGAAATTCGCGGCTGCTGCGCTCGACCAGCGCGCAGTCAAGGTCACGCTCCAGAGTCTGGATGCTGCGGCTGAACGCCGGTTGGCTGAGGTTGATCGCCTCGGCGGCGCGACCGAAGTTGCGGTAATCAGCGAGGGCGACCAAGTGGCGAAGCTGGCGAAGATCCATCATGCGTCTCCTGCATTTTGCGGATACTTTTAATGCATTGGATCGATAGCACGTCCGCTGGCATAAGTACACGCCTGTTCTTCGATGGCACGCCTTCATGTCTCAGTCTCTGTTCGCCTCCAGCGCGTTCACCCGCACGATTCTCGCGCATGCTCGCCAGTCCGGACTGTGCCCGCAACGCTTGATGGCGCGCGTGGGGATCTGCCCGTCAGTGCTCGCCGGGCAGCATCAATTGATCGCCGCACAAGCGGTTGAACAGTTGTGGCGTGAGTGTGAACGGTCAGGGGTAGCGCCGACGTTTGGCTGTGAACTGGCCGACGGGATGGCGACCGATTGCCTGCAAGGACTGAATATCCTGCTCGACTCGTCCGCGACCTTGCGGGCCAGTCTGAAGTGCTTCATCGACTGCTTGCCAAGGGTGATCAGTTACGTTGCGGTGGAACTGGTCGAGGCGGGCGATTTCGCTCATTTGCGCCTGCGTTCGCTGCAGGGGCAGTTGTATCATTTCGCTCTGGATGCGGCAGTGATAACGCTGGTGCGCAACATTGCCCGTCGATTGGGCTCGGCGCCTGGAGATGTGTTTGTAAATGTCAGCCTGCGTCCGGCGCAAATGGCCGGTGGCTGGCTGCGTGAAGTGGGTGTCGCGGTGGAGCAGGGCGAGCATCTGTGCCTGACCTTGCCGCGCTCGAGGCTCGATCAGACCTTGCTGGGCGCCAACCCGTTTCTGCACCGGAGCATGCTGCGCCACTGGCACGCTGAAACTCGCGCACCTGCGCGTGAGGACAATCTGACAATGGCGCGACACTGGCTGACGGCGGGTGATCAACCGATCGAACGGATAGCCGAGCGGCTGGGGTATCGCCAGCCGAGTAACTTTATCCGCGCGTTTCGCAAACAGTTCGGGATTACGCCGAAGCAGTTTCGGTTGAATCCGGGGCAGGTTTGTTGAAAGCAGGATTGAGGTGATTGATCGTTATCGAGGGTGCCAGCAAGATTTACCCCCTCACCCCAGCCCTCTCCCCAAAGGGGGCGAGGGGGAAAGGGAGCCGATCTTCATGGCGTTCGGAATCTGAGTTCAACTCGGTATCCCACGTCGGCGTATCTCGTACATCCAACACGGTCAGTCCCCTCTCCCTCCGGGAAGGGGGCTTATGAATCATGGGAGCTGATGTGCGTGTTATTCAAAATTGCATTCAACTCGGTATCCCACGTCGGCGTATCTCGTACATGCAACTCGGTCGGTCCCCTCTCCCTCCGGGAGAGGGCTAGGGTGAGGGCCGTTTGGCCTAAGGCGTGACGATATTGAACTGCGGCCCGAACGTATCCAGGCTGCCCATCAATAGTCCGAATTTCTGACCATTGCCCTGCAACTTCACCAGTCCTTTTTGCATCGCTGTCGGGAAGTCCAATTGCTTCAGGCTGATCTTCTCCAGCGTATCGCGGCTCAGGCTGACGCTCGCATCCGCCGCCGGATTCAGACCGGCGCGGTGAGTCAGCACGCCGTTGCGCAAGTTCAGGGTGAAATCCCTTTGCACATCGTCGAACGTCCAGTTCAGCGTCAGGTCATGGGCCACGGCTTTGTCGCTGTCCAGGCGTACCGCGAGGTAGTCGAAGAACATTTCCGGACTCATCGCCCGGACCATGTCCACCGACACGGTATTGGCTGACTGCGGCGGCACGCCGTTGCGCAGCTCCATCGCACCGGTCAGGTACATGTTGCGCCAGGTGGCGTTCTCGCTTTGATAACCCAACTGCTCCAGCGTCTCGGCTTGAGCGGTGCGGGCATCCGCGTTGTCCGGATCGGCGAACAGCAACTGGTTGCCCAACTGCGCGGCCCATCGGTAGTCAGCGCTGGCCATCGCACTGCGCATTTTCTCCAGCACCGACGCGGTACCGCCCATGGCCTCGACCGAGCGTTTAGCCGCATCGACCGGCGGCAGCGGATTGAGGTTGGCCGGGTTGCCGTCGTAGAAACCCATGTAGCGCTGATACACCGCGCGCGTATTGAAACTCAGCGAGCCGTAATAGCCACGGGTGTACCACTTCTGATCGAGCGAGCCGGGCAGTTTCTTGATTGCTTCGGCAATTTCCAGCGGCGTCAGGCCCTGGTTGAGCAAGTGCAGGGTGCGGTCGTTGATGAACGCGTACATGTCACGCTGATCGGCGAGCAGAGTACGAATCCGCTCGCCACCCCAGGTCGGCCAGTTGTGCTGAGCGAACAGCACGTCGGCCTTGTCACCGTAGCGCATGAGGCTGTCGTCGAGGTATTGCGACCAGGCTTTGGCGTCACGCACCTGCGCACCGCGCGGGGTGAGGATGTTGTGCATCATCTGCGTGGCGTTTTCGGCCATGCACAGGGCTTTCAGCTGCGGTAGATAAAGGTTCATTTCCGCTGGCGCTTCGGTGCCCGGGGTCAGCTGGAATTCGACTTGCAGGCCAGCGATGGTGCGGGTTTCCAACGGCTCGGCAATCAGATCGGTAGGCGCGATCAGTGTGACCGTGCCACCGCTGGGCGCACTCTTGCCGAGGCCGGCATCGACCTGACCTTTTTCACTGCGCGGCAACAGGCTGCCGAACTGGTACTGCGCGCGGCGGCTCATGGCGTTGCCGGCCATGACGTTCTCGCTCATGACGTGTTCCATGAAGCCGACCGGCGCGTAGACCTTGACCTTGCCGGACTTGACATCTGCCTCGTCGATCACCCCGCGCACGCCGCCGAAATGATCGACATGGGTGTGGCTGTAGATCACCGCGACGACCGGTTTGCGCGGCCGATTGGCGTAGTACAGGTCCAGCGCCGTCCTGGCGGTTTCGGCCATGGTCAGCGGATCGATGATGATCAGCCCGTCGTCACCTTCGATGATGGTCATGTTGGCCAGGTCGAGGCCGCGCACCTGATACAGCTTGGGGCTGACCTCGAACAGACCGGCGTGGGCATTGAGCTGGGCCAGTCGCCACAGGCTTGGATTGACCGATTCCGGCGCCTTGTCTTTGGCGAGGAAATCATAGGCATTGACGTTCCAGATGACTTTGCCGGCAGCGTCCTTGATCTGACCCTTGAAGGGTGCGATCAGGCCTTTGCTGACGGATTCGAAATCGGTGCGGTCGCTGAAAGGCAGGGTTTGCAGGACGGCAGCGTTGCTTGCGGCGGTTTGCATGCTCGGCGCCACCGCACCGTCAGCAGCGAGCAAAGGTTGGCTCAGGCAAGCGGTGATCAGGCAGGTCAGCAGGCCGCGCGGGCTCAGGATGAAACGGGGCATGGGTGTCTCCGGTTTTTTATCGTTATGGCCGAACAGCCAGCAGCGTAGGGCGCGTCCCGGCGTTGGCGATGATCATCAGCGGACAAAAACCATTCAGGGCCGCTATCCTAGGCCCAGGTTCACTGATCGGGTTTGCCCATGCTTGAGGTTCGCGACGTTTTTAAAAGCTATGCCACGCCACAGGGATTGTTGCCGGTGCTGCAAGGCGTCGACCTGACGCTGGAGGCCGGTGGCAGCCTCGCGCTGATGGGCGAATCGGGCAGTGGCAAAAGCACGCTGCTGCATCTGGTGGCGGGGCTGGACAAGGTCGACAGCGGCAGCATTCGCAGCGGCGAACATCGCTTGGAAGCCATGAGCGAAGCGCAACTGGCGAACTGGCGGCGCACGGAAATCGGTCTGGTGTTTCAGCAGTTCAACCTGATCGGCAGCCTGCGCGTGGAAGACAACCTTGCCTTTCAGGCGCGCCTCGCCGGGCGCCATGAGCCGCGCTGGCAAGCGCATCTGGTGCAGCGTCTGGGTCTGGGCGATCTGCTCTCGCGGTATCCCGAGCAACTCTCTGGCGGCCAGCAGCAACGAGTCGCATTGGGCCGCGCATTGGCTTCGCAGCCGAAATTGCTCTTGGCCGATGAACCCACCGGCAGCCTCGATGAAGCGACCAGCGATGAAGTGCTGCGGCTGTTGCTGGAATTGCTCGATGACACGCCGACGACTTTGTTGATGGTCACTCACAGTCAGCGCGTTGCGGCACGTCTGGCTCAGCGCGTGGTGTTGTCGAACGGACGGGTCGCCTGATGATCTGGCGGCAAACCCTGCGCGCGCTGCTCAGCCACTGGCGGCGTCATCCCGTACAGTTTTTCAGTGTGCTGACCGGGCTGTGGCTGGCCACCAGTCTGCTCACTGGCGTCGAGGCGCTGAACAGTCAGGCGCGCGACAGCTACGCGCGGGCCAGCCAGATGATCGGCGGTGAACCACAGGCCAGCCTGAGCACGCCGAATGGGGCATTGTTTCAACAGCGCTGGTTTATCGAATTGCGCCGTCAGGGCTGGCCGGTGTCGCCGGTGTTGCAGGGCCGGCTGACGCTCAAGGGCCACGAAGACCAGCGGATTCAAGTGATGGGCATCGAGCCGGTGTCGCTGCCGTCGGATTCCGCGGTAGCCGGGCAGGCGATGCCGATCGAGCGCATCGTCGAATTTTTCAGCCCGCCGGGCAGCACCTGGATTTCCCCGGACACGATGCAAATGCTCGGCTTGCGCGAAGGCGATACACCGCAAACCGTGAACGGCCAGACCCTGCCGCCGCTGCTCGCGCAGAAGGACATGGCGCCGGGCCTGTTACTGGTCGACATCGGCGCAGCGCAAAGACTGCTCGACCAACCCGAGCAATTGTCGCGATTGCTGCTGCCCAAGGACTTTCATCAAGAATTACCAGCGAGTTTCACCGATCGCTTGCAGCTCAAAAGCAGCGGCGAAGAAAACAATCTCGCGCGGCTGACCGAGAGCTTTCACCTCAATCTTGATGCCCTTGGATTTTTGTCATTTCTGGTCGGCCTGTTCATCGTCCACGCTGCCATCGGCCTCGCTCTGGAACAGCGCCGAGGCTTGCTGCGCACGTTGCGTGCCTGTGGCGTCAGTGCACGAATGCTGATCGCGTGTCTGGTGGTTGAACTGGGTGTGCTGGCACTGATCGGCGGATTATTCGGTGTGATCAGCGGCTATTGGCTGGCCAGCGTGCTGCTGCCGGACGTCGCCGCGAGCCTGCGCGGTCTGTATGGCGCGGAAGTGGCGGGGCAGTTGCGTTTGAGCCCCTGGTGGTGGTTCAGCGGCATCGGTCTGAGTCTGCTTGGCGCCTTGCTGGCCGGGGCCAATAGTCTGCTGCGGGCTGCGCGCCTGCCGTTGCTGGCGGTGGCTGATCCGCAGGCCTGGCATCAGCAATATTCGCGCTGGTTGCGTCGGCAGGGTTGGCTGGCGACGGCACTGCTGGCGATTGCGCTGACGGCGCTGATCTGGGGCGACAGCCTGAGCAGCGGCTTCGTGCTGATGGCCGGGCTGTTGCTCGGTGCCGCGCTGGCCTTGCCGGTGTTGCTCAGCGCGTTGTTGAACCCGTTGCTTGGGCGTAGTCGGTCGGTGCTCGGCCAATGGTTTCTCGCCGACTGCCGCCAGCAACTGCCAGCCCTGAGTCTGGCGCTGATGGCGCTGTTGTTGGCGCTCGCCGCCAATATCGGCGCCGGCAGCATGACCGCCGGTTTTCGCCAGACCTTCGACGACTGGCTCGAACAACGCCTGAGCGCCGAGTTGTACATCAACCCGGCCAATCCGGCGCAGGCCCGCGAGATGCACAGTTGGCTCAAGCAGCAGCCCAACGTGACCGCTGTGCTGCCCAACTGGCAGGTTTCGGTGACACTGCAAGGCTGGCCGGCCGATGTCTACGGCATCATCGACCACTCTTACTATCGCCAGCATTGGCCGTTGCTCGACAGCAGTGGCAGCGATCCGTGGGGCAAACTGGCCACGGATGATGCGGTGATGCTCAGTGAACAACTGGCACGACGCCTGAAGTTGCGGCCGGGCGAGCATCTGAACATTCCCACGCCAAACGGCACGTGGTCGCCGCCTATCGTCGGCATCTACGCTGACTACGGCAATCCGAAAGGGCACGTGCTGATCAGCAGCGAGCACCTGTTGCGCGGCTGGCCGCAACTCACGCCCAACCGCTTCAATTTGCGAATCGACCCAGCGCAGATTCCGGCGCTGCTCAACGCCTTGCAGGCGCGTTTTGCGCTGGATGACAACCGCATCGTCGATCAGGCGCGGCTCAAGGGCTGGTCGGTGCAGGTCTTCGAACGCACCTTTGCCGCGACGGCGGCGTTGAACAGCCTGACCTTGGCCGTGGCTGGCGTGGCGCTGTTCATCAGTCTGCTGACCCAGAGCCAGAGTCGCCTCAGTCAACTCGCACCGCTGTGGGCGCTGGGCGTGACGCGCAAACAATTGATGCTGCTCAACCTCGGCCAGACCTGGCTGCTCGCCGTATTGACGTTGCTGTTGGCGCTGCCGCTGGGCATTGCTTTGGCATGGTGCCTGGATGCGGTGATCAATGTGCAGGCATTCGGCTGGCGCTTGCCGTTGCGGGTGTTTCCGTTGCAGTTGTTGCAACTGATGGGCCTGGCGTTGCTGGCGACTCTGTTGGCTTCGGCATGGCCGCTGTATTCGCTGTACCGCACGCAACCGGCGGACTTGCTGAGGACGTTTGCCCATGAGGACTAAATGGCTCGTGCTGATGATTGCACTGCTGCTCGGTGGCTGCGATCAGCCTGCACCTGAGGAAAAGGGCTTTGCCGGCATGGGCGATCAGGCGCAATCCTTCACCCCGGTGGTGCCCGGTCGGGTGTTCAGCTTCCCCGCCGATCACGGCGCGCATGATGGTTTTCGCATCGAGTGGTGGTACGTCACCGCCAATCTCAAAGATCAGCAGGGCAATGATTTCGGTGTGCAATGGACGCTGTTTCGCAGCGCCCTGAAACCCGTCGCTGAGCAGGCCGGTTGGGGCAACCAAACGATCTGGCTGGGCCATGCGGCAGTCACTTCGCCCTCGGTGCACCACGCCGCCGAGCGCTACGCCCGGGGCGGAGTTGGGCAGGCGGGCGTGCGCCTGGCGCCGTTCGAAGCGTGGATCGATGACTGGATGTTTGCCAGTCAGGCGCAGGATCCGTTGCGCGATATGCAACTCAGTGCTCGTGACAAGAAATTCGCTTATCAACTGCGCCTCACCTCAAGCCGCCCGCTGGTGCTGCAAGGCGACAACGGTTTCAGCCAGAAATCCGAAGAAGGTCAGGCCTCGTATTACTACAGCCAGCCGTTTTTTCAGGCCAGCGGTACGCTGCAGATCGACGGCCAGACCTACACCGTCAGCGGCCCGGCATGGCTCGATCGCGAGTGGAGCAGTCAGCCACTCACCGCCAATCAAACTGGCTGGGACTGGTTCTCGCTGCATCTGGACAGCGGCGAACATGTGATGCTTTACCGCATGCGGCAGAAGGACGGCGCGCCTTATCTGACCGGCACCTGGATCGCCGCTGACGGGCAGATTCAGACATTGCACAGCGAGCAGATCAGCCTTGTGCCGCAGGATACGGCCAAGGTGGCTGATCGACCGATGCCGGTGAAATGGTCGATCCGCATTCCCGACAAGCAACTCGATATCAGCGTTGACGCGATCAACCGCAATGCGTGGATGGATTTGCGTATTCCGTATTGGGAGGGGCCGGTGAAGATTGGTGGCAGCCATCCTGGCCAGGGCTATCTGGAAATGACCGGGTATTAACGGTAGGTGCAGTTTCCCTGTGGGAGCGAGCTTGCTCGCGAAGGCTTTTTGTCGAGCGATGATTTGTTCTGCTTGACCGGGTACATATCCGTTGCTGCGGTAACGGCTGCTTAGGGTTTCGCCCTTACGGCGACTTACTTTTTTACAAGCGCCAAAAAAAGTAAGCAAAAAACGCTAGCTCCTACGTTCGGCCCTCGCAGGCTCGGGTTCCTTCGCTGCGGGATCGATCCGGGCGCAGCGGCTACGGTTTGCTTCGCTGCACCTCCTTCCGCTGTGTCTGGCTGCGCCAGACGGTCGCTGCGCTCCCACGCCCGGATCAATCCCTCCACTCAGCCTTCCGACGTCGCCGGTGGATCAAGATCAAGATCAAGATCAAGAGCAGGCGAGCTGACACTCGGCCTATAGGTGAACGTGGGACTGTAGGAGCTGCCGAAGGCTGCGATCTTTTGCTTTTGCTCTTGCTCTTGCTCTTGTAGGAGTGAGCCTGCTCGCGATAGCTATCTCAAAGACACCGATGATTAACAGCCTAACCCCAATCCCTGTGGGAGCTGGCTTGCCAGCGATGGCGTCAGCAAGGTCGCCACTAATCAAACCGCTCGGAACTCTCCCTTCGCCAAAAGGCTCTACCCAGAAACCCGCCATTTTCGGACTCACCCATGAGCGACGATGTGCAACTCCCAGACCTCAACACCTGGCAACGCCTGTTCGACGATCAGACTCTTTGGCAGCAATCGCCCGACGCTCACTATTTCGATCTGCAGCGCATCGCCGATGACCTGCTCGGCCAAGGCGCGATTGATCTTGAGCAATGGCAGTTGTTGCGCGCCAAAGCCGATGATCTGCACAAGCAGTCACCCGAGGTCAACGTCGCCCGCGAACTCGACGATCCCGAAGCCTGAGGACTTCTGCCATGAATAAGACCATCAACCAGAACGACAATCCCGACGAACCGCGCCCGGCCGGCGAAACCGAACGCGATAACGATGCGCTGCGCCCGACCGATCCCAAGCAGCGGCAGGACAGCGGCAAAGGCACGCCGAGTGGCGAATCCACTGCGCAGGAGACCGCCAAGCCACACACCCGAGGGCCACAAACTCAAGTCAAGCCCTGAACAGCGTCTATGCTCACTGGCACGCCCGCCGCTGAAGTCGTTTCAGTGGCGGGCGTCGCCATTTCATCACAGGGAAAGTAATGCATATGAAGCTCGACGCTCTGGCCAAGGCCATCACTCTCGCAACGCTGCTTTCTGTCACGAGTTTCGGCGCTCTGGCTGCCGACATTCCGTTATCCGCCGTCGTTGAGGCCGATTCCGTTACCACCAAAGTGCTCGCCGTCGACCCGGCCAATCACCAGGTCGTGCTGGAAGGCCCCGAGGGACGTCAGGTCCACGTTCAGCTCAGCGACAAAGCGAAAAACCTCGCCAAACTTAAAGTTGGCGATTCGGTGACGATCGAGGTGCAGCGATCTGTCGCCGCTTATCTCGATACGGATGTGGATAAAGGTCTGCCAGGCACCACCGAGCGTACCGGCGAACTGCGCAAGGCCCCGGGCAGCGATAACCCTGGTGGCGAGGCTTATCGTCAGGTTCAGGTGCAGCTGAAAATCAGCAAAATCGATTTGAAGACCAATCAGGTCACCCTCCAAAATCCATCCGGACAATCGAAGACGCTCGATGTGAAGAAGCCGGAGATTCAGGCCAAGTTGAAGGATCTGAAAGTAGGGCAGAGCGTTATTGTCACTTATACCGATATCTTGAAAGTGACCAGTCAGCACGATAGTTGAGTATTAGCTCTACAAGTTTATTGCTCTTGTACAACTTTATGTATGAGAGCAATCATATAAAGTTTTTTGTAAGACAATTCCCGGGGAAAATCGGTAAAACACAGTTTTTAACTTTTCAGTTCAAAAATTTCATGTTTGCCCATGACGACATGCCCACTTGTTTGAATTAAAATCCTCGCGTTCGCCCAGTGTCAGGGCTCTTTACCGGTGCATGGATTGCCAGGCCATTACACTGGGCGAACTCCACTACTTGCAAAAAGTTGTATACAGAATTAGCAAACAAAAAGGGCGACTTTTCAGTCGCCCTTTTTTTATTGTTTTCGATCAAGTCGAAGCTTGCATGCCGGCTTTGCCATACTGATCCTGCAAGCGTTTGAGGGTCTGCTGGTACATTTTTGTCCGGCGATGATCCTTGCCATACGTGCCCGCCGCCGCGACGGTGCCGGCCTGGATGTGATCCAGATAGCGGAAAATCTTCCGCGGCGAGAGGAACCTGATGCCATAGCCCAACCCGACCATTCGATCCTGAAGCGTGTAACCAGGCACCTCCTCATCCATACAGAAGTGCAAACCCAGCGACTTCATCAGCCGCGCATTCCACAGCGTGCAGAAACTTTTCAAATGGGTTTCTTTATACGGGCGTGGCGGCTTCGAACGCAGGCCAAGATGAACTTTGAGCCGACGAACATGATGTTTGCAGAACCGCGAAGTTAAACGCCAGGTATCACGCAGTAACCCACGATCAAGTTGCTCAACACAACCGACCGCCGCCATGTCCGCACTTTTCGTGCATTCGCGCATCATCATCGCAAACACTTCCATGTCGTAGACAAAGGTGTCGGTGTGCAGCAGAAACAAGTAATCGGTCTCAACTTTCGCCAAGGCCAGATCCAACGCCTTGCCATGGGCAATATGCCCCATTTCCTTGCCCGGCGACGGCCGCTCGATCAGATTGATCCAGTCCAGCGAACGCAAGTAATCAAGGCTGGCATCCGCCGAATCGTTGTCCACCACCCACACTGCAATGCCCTGCGCCTGAACATGCTCACGCAACAGTTCCAGACACATGCGGGTGATGTCCGGGGTTTTGTAATTGACCAGAACAAGACTGAAGTTGGGATGCGGTCGGGTAGGTAGATCAAAGGCTTTCATGTCGGAGGGACTCATCCACGGCTCAAGACGACAGGTTGATGAGCCGGGATGCTAGCGGGGGAAGCTTAGGTGAAGCTTAATTTGGGAGGGAGCCACCTGCGGGAATATGACGACGTATATGGTTGGAGACGACTGCCGGACCTCTCCATGCGATTGTCAGGTTCCGAAGTAAAGCTCATCCAGTTGGCGCTTGCGGATTGCCAAGTATTCGTCCCATACCTTGGGAAAGTCCTCATCTCTGGTTAGCGGAAAAGTCAGGTAGATGTGTTTTCCGACAACACTGACGTACTGGCGCGCACGTTTGAAGGCCGGCTGTTCGTATAGTGCGAGGCTTTCGTCGTAAGCGTCGTGATGGTGGCGAATCGTTACTCGATGAGGGGCAATCATCCCTCGCGCAAAATCGATCACCCAGTCGCCGTCTACGGCCGTATGCAAACAGCCGTAAACACCATCGACCGAGAGCAGGATGCAGGTGTTGGCTTGGTTGCCGTCCTCGTCGTTCGCTAGAACAATCTGGTCTGCGAAGTATTTGATCGTCTGGTTATCCGGACCCTGTAGAAGCAAGCCCCAGCCCTCGACGCCCATGCGAAACTCGCCGATGTTTTGAAAGGTTGCGGTCCATCGATTGGCAAGCGTTATCTGACGGGTATTCATGGGGGTTTCAGACTCGAAATTTCCGACTTATGGCGTCGGATAAACCGAAACAAATCGGCTTTACCTTTTAACAGATGTTAAGAATTAAAATAAATAGACGAACGTGGTTGCTCCCATTTCATCCATGTAACCCCGCCGCTTTGCACGCTTCGACGAACGTGGCGCCTTTTTTGTTCATGGCAGTCTTGACCATTTGATTGGCTTTCACCAATGCACCGCTGGGCTTGGCCCATTGCTCTGGTGGCAACGGCTGAGACCATGTTTGCACTTGTTCCGGAAGGGTAGGCCGCCCTTTGCGATGCGCCCATTCGGCTAGCATATAAGGCATCTTCCAGAAGCTCAGCACGCGCCACATGTACCAGCGGCGCAATGGCCAGTAGGATTTTTTCGAGTAACCGTAATGCTCGCGCTGCTCGGGCGTCAGTTCGTCGCCACCCTCGTCCAGCGACCCCATCGCGCGCGCGTCTTCGCGTTCGATTTCAAAAGTGTGTAGGCCTTCGTACGGTTTGAGCCGATCACCGGATGGAGTCAAACCCAGTGCCTTGAGCATCGGGTTTGGAGCATCTACCAACTGACCGTCTTCCATGTAATTACGAATTGACGTCCACATCCCTAAAGCATGTGCATCGCTGGGTTGTGGTAGCAGGAGGAATTGCACTTTGTCCTGCTCCTCATCCTCCAGACCCATGCCGAACGTGTACTGGCGAGTAGCGCCATAACTGGTGACGCCCTGAGTGTTGGAGACCCAGGCGACTACGCTTTCCCAAGGTACGATGAGGACGCGGCGGGTTTTGCTGTCGACGTAGCAGACTTCGCGGCGTTGGCGGTTGAAGCGGACGGGGTAGGTTTTTGCTGCTTTAAAGACGCCGGAGAGCATTCCGTATAAGTACGCACCAAGAGGGAGAATAAACAGTAGAGAGCCGCTAGCAAAAACCAGTAACGAGTCACCAATTAGGTCGACGAACCTTCGATCTATTCCGTGAGGGCTGAAAAGTGCGAGCCAAGCACAGATAAGCACCGGAGCAATGAATGCTGTCGTCAATGCCATCCAAATTCCAGCGGCAAGTATTTTTCCTTGTTCAACCATTCCCCAATTACTTCCGCCGAGTTCCAGGAATACTTCGTTCATCCCTGAAAAATTCCGGCGAGAGGATTGAGTTTGCCCTGTATAGACCGGTAATGGCGATAGAAACAGAGTTTCATTCATTCCACGGACGCGGACTTCTCCAGCCCTTGGCCTCTCGTTACGGATGTCCGCTGCGGCTTCAGAAGTAGTGAATTTAGCGCCGCGCTTGAAAAGGCTTTTAAGCATCGATGGTCCCCAAATCTTCTTTTTTGAACAATATGAATTGGGATTTACTTGTGCCAATCGGCAACGAGTCAGCAGAATCAAGCTTAAAGACACCGCGCGTTGGATCGCGCCTATAAGGTGAGCTAATAATATGCAGGTCACGGAGCACAAAGCAGGTTTCGTGCATTACGTCACGTTCAGCTTCCAATTGATAAGCGATGGTCAATGCCAAGGAAAAATCTGTGGTCTGCAATGAGTCACTGATCGGCAAATGAATTGTCAACGCTTCGCTGCCTTTACTGGCTACGACTAATCGACTAATCCAGGTTGTCGTGCACTCCCGCCATCTCAAGGGAAAAGGGCCGGGCGCGTAACCCCCTTTCTTTGGAACATCGCGATATTGCTGGTACGCTTTCAATTGCAATTTTCGAGTATCCATTTCCTGCGTGCTAACGCCTGGAATTATAAGCTTCAGATAGGTCTGCTTGGCATCACGAATCATTTCACAAGTAGGTTTTTGCACGACCTTTGCCAGTTCGTTCCATTCGTCCTGCATGCTGCGATTCTTAGTTTTGTTCCCCCAGACGCTGGACTCCATCCATTTTTGCAAGTCGTCCAGATTAAAATAGTTGTATAAACCCTCGCCCACCAGTTGCAAAGCAGTCGCGATCAGACCAATCAAGTTGGCGCGTGCGCCAATCGCCATAATTCTTGGACTCGCCTCTGCCCAAGCTAAAGCACGCAGTTCAGTCGGGCTTTTCATAATGTTAACAACGATTGAACTTGTACGTGTGGCAGCCCATGTATTTGTACCTACTAGTATTGAGTCACCACTGATTTGGAGAGTTGTAGCTCCTAATTCTTTGTAATCGCCTTTAGCCAAGGCCTTGCCCCATTGAATGGAGTGCTTACCCAAGTCAATAGAGGCGGAAATCGCGCCGAAACTGAAAGCGCCTACTCCGGCGACGCCCGTCCATCGGCCCAAGCGGCTAAGGGTATTGACCTTGCCTGTAGCACTAACCATTTCCGATAAATGAGCTTGAAATATTGTTACCGCCAAGCCTTGTACCGTAGCAAAACCAGCAGCCGAAAAACCTACGAGTGACTCAAATAAGTTCCACCAGTCAGATAACGACGGAACATCTTTTTTACCCATTGAACTTATCGCTTCAATAAACTTCTGCCCCTGAATCACGAACAACGCAAACGCAATCCCATCCCCCTTCGACCTCATGACCCCTGCGAGCGGCTTATTGAACGTCCCTGTAGCCCGGAAGTCTCGTACGGTCCGGCCCATCTCTGCCCGCAATTGCGGATCCAGACCATCGATCACCGTGCCGATTTTTGCCGGGCTGTCTCCGCCTACCGTCAACGCGTCGCAGAGCCTCTGTTCCAAAGGTAACAGCGAATTTTTGATTTGGGCAATTCGTTGGTTGTACTGCGTTTCACTGCCCGGCATGGCGGAGCCGGTGGTTTGCCGGGACAATTCGCGATTGCGCAACTTGTAGGTTTCCTTCAACTGCCCGCGCAGGTCCAACGCCTGATCTCGGGCAAGGTTGAAGGCGTTGATTTCGGCGGCAGACGCTGCACGCAATGTCAGCCCTTGCCGGGAAAACTCTCGCAGTAACTGTAAACGCGCAGGCGCTCCGATTTCGCGAATGTAGCTGTTGGGGTCGACGGTTTGTGCACGCGCGAAGGTTACGTAAGCTTTGTCCAACTGATCGGCAATTTTCATCTGTCGAGCCGGGTTATAGGCCTCGTCCAGCAAGCTTTGCATGCCCATGAACTGAGTGTTCAGTTTGGCGTAGTTGGGCAGGCGCTCGGTCATCAGACTGTGGAACTGATTGGTCAGGACGTTGACGTTGGCCAGGTTTTCCTTGGCGGAGATCACGTTGATCGAGAAACTGCTCAAGTCCGCGAGTTTTTTTGCTACGTCGACTTGTGCGGCCAGAGTCAGCGTGTCCAGCCCAGGTACGACGGTCAGCAGATTGGCTTCCATGTAAGCCGCAAGTTTCGCGACGGCCTTCGGGTCAGCACACATCGCGGCGACACAGACGAATTCAGTCTCCAGACGATGCTTGATTTGCGCATCGAGCTTGAAATCGTAGTACCAGGCGGCTCCGTGGAAGTAGCCACTGGTAAACATCGTCAGGCGATCATCACGAATGTTCTTCAACCGTCCGTGCCAGTGACTCAGCAGGATTTGCTGTTTGAGGAGAAATGCCTCCATCTCCGGTCGGTTAACCAAGTCATCGACGCCACGCTGACCGAGCTCCTTGCCATGCAAGGCGTACCAGCTTTGCAGGCTCAGTTTATTCAAGGTGTCTTGATGTTTACGGTATAACGGATTGCCCAGCGAATCCGTCATGTCCATGTACGCACGGGCATAAGGATCCTTTTCAGCCATTTTTCGCCAGTGCGCTTCGTCTCCATAGATCCCCGGATCTCTGTTATCCCGGCGAACCTTCAGATACTCATAAATCTTGTTCTGCTGCTCTTCGTTGGTGTCGTCTTTCAACGACTTGATATCAGGGTCTGTTTTGCTCAGAGCGTCAAGTCGGGGCCCATTGACGTCGTAGAGCGACTGTATGTAAGAGCCAGTAAGGTATTGAGCCTGGCATCGTTCATCAGCACTCCATTGTTCAATCCAGTCAGCCACTTTCAACTGCGCACTGGCCAGATCACGCATCACGCCAATGTCGTCTCGTAGCACCAGAAACAGGTAGTCGTTCTTGTACGGGCCTTGCACGTTACTGGTCAGACTTTCAATGGTGGTTTGCTTGAAGAGTGGCTGATCCTCCCAGTGATAGGCCACGCTTTCCTGCTGATTCGAACCCTCTGGTTTGGCATCGGATCGAGACTGATCCTCCTTGACCTCGGCCAGCCAGCTCTCCGCCTGCTGCTTACTCAGCAAATGCTCGCCACCCTTTTCCGGGCAGGCGCTTGTCAACTCGAGCTGCTGCATCAAGCGTTTGCGCTCATCCTTGGAGCTGAGCACTTGCGAGCATTTGAAAGCTGTCCACTGAATTTCGGAATAACTGGCGTAAAGCGTGTGAGATCGAGTGAAAATCAGATGCGGTTCCCCGACTGAACTGGTCCGAGTGTCGGCCGATACTTCCTGACTGTTCCACAGCAGCTTGGTGATCTGGCCTTTCTCGATCCGGTATTCGTGCAAGTAACCGGTGGTGCCATTGATAATGTACAGATACCCATCGCGCAGCAAACGAATGCCCAGCGGCTGGCTTTTGGTTTTGTACGGCATGGACACCTCGGCAGCTGGATCGAGATGTTGAACCAGGCCATAGCGCAGAGGCAGCAGTTGCACCTTCTTGTTCATCAACGGGCACACACCCATCGGCACTCGAGTGTCTTTCGCCGGCTTGGCCATTGCGGCGGTGTTGGCGCTGGGTTTAGGCGGTTGTTGAGTGGTCACGATTGGCTTCCTTGTCGATCGGCGGCACGGCGTTCGGCCAGTTCTGCAGCGCGCTCAACGCGTTTCAGTGGTGCTTCAGACGTCGATTGCGCGAGTAGCTGAACGATGTCGGGATGATCAGTGACCGGCTCACCAGCGAGATAACCGAAAACGTTCGCATAGAGGGTGATTTCCTGTTCAGAAGCGAAACCCTTTTGATAGGCATCATTCGCGAGTGCTTGCGCATAGGGCCGACGATCTTCAGATGCAAAAGTCGCCATGAAGTCCGCAAAGTACGTATGCAAATGCTCATTTAGATCAGATATGAAGTTACGAAATTCTACTTCGCCCAACGCAGTGAGTTCATCATCCGTCAAACGATAGGTCTCGGGTTCGGCTATAGCGGGTCGGGGGCGAATGTGCTGATGCCAGTTGATGCCAACTCCGTCCGGCAGGCAGACATGGCTGACCGGTCCGAACCATTTCGCGCTGCCCTTTTTTTCTGCCAATGCAAACAGCTGGTGCATGACCGCAGGGTCGGCAATACGGGGCATGACTTCTATGCCACTCGGGTGCTTCACGCTTAGCAAGTGACGCCAATGGCCCCACAACGAATGCGCATCTGCGTCGCTGAACAGCAGATAACCCCACTCCTCAGCCGCATGTTCTCTGAAGTACGCCAAGAGCGGATCGCTGGCACCTTTAAGCTCGATCAGATAAGGCGAAATATCTGACAACTCCTGCCAGCGAGTGGACTGATACAGGCTGTAGGCTTGGTTATCCCATTGAAACAATTGCTGCGCGAGATCGGGAACACTGACGCCATCCAGCAGCAGATAAGCTGGGGTTTCCCATGGCAGATCAATCGGAAGTGGCGGTAGCTCGATCATTTACTGTAGCTCCCTTTGCGCAGCCTGTTTGGCGGCTTCGCACACCGCACAAATCGGCTTCTTCTGCATCAACGCCTGCCTCTGCGCTGGCACCAGCAACTGCCCGGCTTTATCCGTATCCGCTTGCTTCAACGGCCCCGGCATCAAGGGCGCAGCACCAGTCCCACTGCCAGGGCTGCCACCGGAATTCATGTTGATCACCGGCCCGCTCATGGTCACGCCGCCAGCATCGATCTTGATGAAGCTGCCGCCGCCGACCAGGGTCAGCTCCGCACCGGCTTCCATCACCACTTTCATGCCGCTGCTCAGGTGGATTTCTTGCCCGGCGTCGATGAACTGTCCGGTGCCGATCTTGATGTGCTGGTTGACGCCGACGGTGAGGTGGTCGTTGGCGCGGGTTTCGACTTTGCGGTCGGCGTAGACGGTGTGGTGTTCTTCGGCCTTGAATTCGCTGTAGCTGTTTTGCTCGACGGTGTCGTGGCGTTCGTTGCCGACGCGGATTTTCTGGTCGTGCTCGATGTTCTCGTCCCAGTCGCGCTGGGCGTGCAGGTAGATCTGTTCCTGACCTTTTTTGTCTTCGATGCGCAGTTCGTTGTAGCCGCCGCCACCCATCGAACTCAGGGTCTTGAAGGTGCTGCGGGTCTTGTTCGCCGGCAGTGGATAGGGGACGGTGTTTTCCTTGTGGTACAGGCAGCCGCTGATCAGTGGCTGATCGGGGTCGCCTTCAAGGAAGGTGACCAGCACTTCCATGCCGATGCGCGGGATGGCGATGCCGCCGTACTGGGCGCCGGCCCAGGCGCTGGAGACGCGCAGCCAGCAGCTGGTCTTGTCGTCGGCCTGGCCTTCGCGGTCCCAGTGGAACTGGACTTTGACCCGGCCGTACTCGTCGCAGTGGATTTCTTCACCTTTCGGGCCGGTGACCACCGCGCTCTGGCTGCCGAGAATGCGCGGTTTCGGGTGGCGTAGCGGCGGGCGATTGGGCACGTCCCACGGCGTGGCCTGGAAGCGGTTGCGGTAACCCTGATGGAAATCGTCTTTCAGCGCGGTGGTGTCGCTGGTCACCGACTCTTCGAGCACTTGCGGCTGTTTGCCTTCGTGCAGAACTTCGGTGAGCAGCCAGAGGTCGTTCCACTTGGCTTTCGGGTGTTCGGTCAGGG